>NZ_JBFULE010000324.1:0-5685 GCF_056400485.1 Roseateles sp. P5_B10 | reverse complement strand
GATGTAACCGCTGCGCATTGTGCGCGTTTTGGTCGCCATCCCCCTAACTTGTAGGCGCCATCCCCCGCGGGCGCGGGCCCCTCGTCCAAGGAGGGGATCGCCAGGCGCCGGCCCGAGATTCACGCGGCAGCGGTACGTTCGATGGCGCCCTGGGGCGCAAAGCTGTGGGCGCTGGCCAGCGGCCAGTAGATCCTGAAGGTGTTGTGCCTCATGTCGCCGCGCAGCAGCGAACCCGGCTCCACGAAAGGCAGCAGGTTGGCCAGCAACCTGACCTCGTGCTTGTCCAGGCGGTGCACGATGTGCTGAGCCGTGATTTCCTGCGGGTGGCACAGGCCGGCGGCCTCGACGAGTTCCTTCAGCGCCTTCAGCGTGCCCTGGTGAAAGTTGGCGACGCGCTGGGCCTTGTCGGGCACGACGATGGCGCGCTGGCGCACCGGGTCCTGCGTGGTCACGCCCGTCGGGCAATGGCCGGTGTGGCAGGCCTGGGCCTGGATGCAGCCCAGAGCGAACATGAAGCCGCGCCCGGCGTTGCACCAGTCGGCGCCCAGCGCCATCAGGCGCACCAGGTCGAAGGCGGTCGTGACCTTGCCGGCGCAGCCGATCTTGATCTTGTCGCGCAGGTTCAATCCGACCAGCGAGTTGTGCACGAGCAGCAGGCCCTCCTGAACCGGCGCGCCGACATGGTTGGTGAACTCCAGCGGCGCGGCGCCCGTGCCGCCTTCGGCGCCATCGACGACGATGAAGTCGGGCGTGATGCCGGTCTCCAGCATGGCCTTGCACACAGCGAACCACTCCCAGGGGTGGCCGATGCAAAGCTTGAAGCCGGTGGGCTTGCCGCCCGACAGCGTGCGCAGCCTGTCGATGAACTGCATCATCTCGATGGGTGTCGAGAAGGCGCTGTGCCGGGCCGGTGAGATGCAGGCCACGCCCTCGGGAAYGCCGCGTGCGGCCGCAATCTCCGCCGTCACCTTCGGGCCGGGCAGCACGCCGCCGTGGCCGGGCTTGGCGCCCTGGCTGAGCTTGAGCTCGATCATCTTGACCTGCGGGTCGCGGGCAGCGGCCTCGAAGCGCTCGGGGCTGAAGCTGCCATCGTCATTGCGGCAGCCGAAATAACCCGAGCCAATCTCCCAGATCAGGTCGCCGCCATGCACGCGGTGGTGGGCGCTGATCGAGCCTTCGCCCGTGTCGTGGGCGAAGCCGCCGAGCTTCGCGCCCTTGTTCAGCGCCAGGATGGCGTTGGCGCTGAGCGCACCGAAGCTCATCGCCGAGATGTTGAAGACGCTGGCCGAATAGGGCTGGGCCCGGCCCGCGCCAATGGTGATGCGGAAGTCGTGGCTGGTGAGATGGGTCGGCGCCAGGGAATGGTTGATCCATTCATAGCCGCGCGCGCTGACGTCCAGCTGGGTGCCGAAAGGGCGCTGGTCGGCCTCGCCCTTGGCGYGYTGGTAGACGATGGAGCGCTGGGCACGCGAGAACGGCGCGGCATCGTTGTCGCCCTCCAGGAAATACTGGCGGATCTCCGGGCGGATGAACTCCAGCAGGAAGCGCAGATGGCCGATGACGGGATAGTTGCGCAGAATGGAATGACGCGTCTGACGGGTATCGCGCAGGCCGAKCAACGTCAGGCCCAGGAAGACGACGACCAGCACGCCGTCGACGAGCCCGCCCATCCAACCGATGGCGAAGAACAGCGCGAGCAGGCCGCACAACATCCACGTCAGATAGCGCAGCGGGAAATACTCGTTGATGCGTCGTGTCCAGCTGGGCCAGGCAAGCATGAGGGGTCCTTAAACCGTGACCGACGGATGCTAAGGCCGGAGGAGCCTGAGCGGCAGCGGGCGTGGCCCGCGTTGTGACTGGCAAGGGCGCAGGCTAGGCGCGAGGAGGCAGCGGGTGCGTACCCGCAACGACGAGCAACAACGCCTGCGCCCTTGCCAGTCACAACCCGGAGGGCCGAGCGATTTGCGGGGCCATGCGGCGTTACCGGCTCGTTGTGGGTCCCTACCCACGCCTCGCCGGCGCCTGGCCTGGCCCCGCAAATCGCCTCGGCGCGGGCCACGCCCGCTGCCGCTCAGGCTCCTGACCTCACAATTGCCCGCATCAACCCTCAAGGTAGCTGTCGATGAAGTCCTTTTTTTCCACGCTGGGCTGGCTGTTCTCCAAGGCCTGGTGGCTGCTTGACGGCACGCGCCGCGCACTGATGAATCTCTTCGTGCTGCTGCTCCTCGTCATCTTCGTCACCGCCGTGATGACGCGCGGTCCCAAGCCGCTGGCCGACAAGACGACGCTGGTGCTCAAGCTCGATGGCAGCCTCGTCGAACAGTTTTCCGGCAGCCCGCGCGAGCAGCTGGCAGCCCAGGCCCGCGGCCAGAGCGTGCCGCACCAGACACGGTTGCGCGACGTGCTCGCCGTGCTCGACCAGGCCGCCAAGGATGACAAGATCAGCGCCCTGCTGCTGGACGTCGAGGAGCTGCAAGGCGCAGGTCTGGCCGGCCTGCACGAGGTCGTCAGCGCGCTGCAGCGCTTCAAGCAGAGCGGCAAGCCGGTGCTGGCCTATGCCGACAGCTACAGCCAGCGCGGCTACTTCCTCGCCGCCCAGGCCGGCGAGGTCTATCTGCATCCCATGGGCATGGTCGGCATCGAAGGCTTTGGCCGCTACCGCACCTACTACAAGGACGCGCTGGACCGCATCGGCGTGACGCCGCACGTCATCAAGGTCGGCACCTACAAGAACTTTGCCGAGACCTACACGGCCAATGGCCCCAGCCCCGCGACGCTGGAGTCCGAGGGCCTGGTCTATGGCGAGCTGTGGAGCGGCTTCACCGGCAGCATCGAGGCCGCACGCAAACTGGAGGCGGGCAGCATCGCCAAGGGCATCGCCGGGCTGCCGCAACTGCTTGCCGCCACGCAGGGCGACACGGCCAGGCTGGCCCTGCAGGCCAAGCTGGTCGACGGCCTGAAGACGCGCGACGAAATGCGCGAACTGCTCATTGCCAAGGGCGCCAAGGACGAGGACAGMAAGAGCTTCCGCCAGATCTCGCTGAACCAGTACCTGGCCTATGTGAAGGACGCCGGCACGCCCAACAAGTTGCAGCCCGGCATTGGCATCGTCGTGGCCGAGGGCGAGATCGTCGATGGCGATGCCGGCCCGGGCCGCATCGGCGGTGACTCCACGGCCCGCCTGATCCGCAAGGCCCGCGAGGACGAGGCCATCAAGGCCATCGTGCTGCGCGTGAACTCGCCGGGCGGCAGCGCCTTCGCCTCCGAGATCCTGCGCCGCGAGCTGGAGCTGACCCGCAAGGCCGGCAAACCAGTCGTCGTGTCGATGGGCGACGTGGCGGCCTCGGGCGGCTAMTGGATCTCCATGGCCAGCGACACCGTCATCGCCGACGCCGGCACCATCACCGGCAGCATCGGCGTGTTCGGCATGCTGCCCACCGCCGAAGGGCTGATGGACAAGCTGTCGCTGCACACCGGCGGCGTCACGACGACGTGGCTGGCCGGCGGCTACGACCCGCGCCGCCCGCTGGACCCGCGCCTGCAGGCCACCGTGCAGGCCAGCATCGACAACATCTACGGCCGCTTCACCAGCCTCGCGGCCCAGGCGCGCAAGAGCACGCCGGAGAAAATTGATGCCGTCGCGCAGGGCCGTATCTGGACGGGCTCGCAAGCCAAGGAGCGCGGCCTCGTCGACCGCCTGGGCAGCTTCGACGATGCCGTGCAGACGGCCGTCCAGTTGGCCAAGCTTGAGGTCAAGGAGGGCGAGAAGCCGCGCCTGGCTTATGTGGAGCGCGACCTCAGCCGCAGCGAGCGGCTGCTGGCGTCGCTGACCGACACACTGGCGCCGTCCATCGCCGCGGCCATCGGCAGCTCGCTGGGCCTGGACGCCCTGCCCGCGCCGGTGCGCGAGGAGCTGGCGATGCTGAAGGATCTGTCGCAGTTCGCCGCCCGCGGCCAGTGGGACAAGGCCGCCGCCGTGCACTGCCTGTGCGGTGCTCCCTGACCTGCGAACCGATTAACTGGCCGGCGTCTGCCAGCCCCCGCTTCATGGCCAGTGGCGTTGGAACACTGCAGCCACCTCGGGATGCTGCTCCACGCGCAGCAACTGGGCGAAGAAGCTCGGCCGCTCGGCCTGCAGGAAGGGCCGCGACCCCGACCACTTGGACACCACCGTGGCCAGCAGCTCCAGCGCGCCGGGCACGCCGGCCTCGAAGCCGATCTCGAACTGGTCGGCAAACAGCCGCCAGTGCTCGTGCAGGCGGGCCCGCGTGCCGGCGCGGATCTGCGCCTTCATTGCGTCGTCGCAGGGCTCGCACCAGCGCTCGGGGTAGTCGATGACGCTGATGGCCGCATAGCAGTTGGCCGCCACATAGACCAGGCCTCGGATGGCGCGCGCCCGCGCGCTGGCGTCGGCGGGCAGCAGCAACCCCGGCGGCACCGTCAGGCCCAGGTGGATGAGGATGGCGGCGCTCTCCGTCAGCACCGTGCCGTCGGCCAGCACCAGCGTCGGAATCTGCCCCAGCGGATTCACGCGCAGCAGCTCATCGCGCCCGGGCCCGGGGTTCCACGAGGCTGCGTCCACGGTCGTGTAAGCCAGGCCGGCGCGCGCCAGCGCCGCCTCGATGACCGCCGAACCCGAACCCTTGGTGCCGTACAAGGTCAACATTGCCATGACTCCTTCATCGAGCGTGCTCTCGAGCATGCAAAATCGTCTCACATCATGAGCCCCGGCCCCTCACTTCCCCCTTCCCGGCATCCGGTCGTCAAGCCCAGCTTCGGCCGCGTCAGCGTCGGCGTGCATGGCCGCGTCATGGTGTCGATCGCCGAAGGACCTTTCGACGCACCGCTGATGGCAGCCGTCAAGCGCGCCGTCGCGCTGGCCGGCAAGCGCCTGCCGGCCGACCGCCGCTTCGGTGACCTGCTCGAGATCCGCGGCAGCCTGCAGATGGACGCCGATGCGCTGCAGGAGCTGCGCGCCAGCATCGATGCCTTCGGTTCGCGCGGCATCGTCTCCCTGTCCACCGTCTTCCTGGTGCGCCCCGGCATCCCCGGCATCGAGCGCCTGCCGGCGCTGATGGACATCTGGCGCGCCAGCCGCCCGGTGCGCCGCGCCGACAACTTCGAGTCCGCCTGGGCCCTGGTCAACGCCGACCTGGCCGCAGCCGGCCTGCCGACGCAAGAGCCGCCAGTGCGCCGATGACAGACGCGCCCGGCCTGCAATGGCCCCTCGATGCCAAGGGCAAGCGTGCCACCGGCGCGCCGGGCCAGCGCATCATCGCGGCCGCCTTGCGTGGGCTGGACGCAACCGCGGCCGACGCCGTCGCCGCCGAACACGACTGGCGCCACGCCTACCCCGCCCATTGGTGCGCCCTGGTGCAAGCTCAAGCGGCCCGGCCCGTGGGTGTCGTCGCCTCGGCACGCGTCGGCCTCGCCGCGGCCTGGCGCGAACTGCCCTTCATGCGCGCCGGCCAACCCCACGCTCTGGCCGACGCAATGAACACGCCCCAGCGCCGCCTGCAAACGCTGCAACTGCGCGGCAGCGGCGATGCGGCACCCGCCCGCTGGACCGTGCCCCACCAGGGCCGCGAGCTGCATGGCGATACCCTCGCCCGCCAGATCGACCGCTGGGAGAAGGGCGGCATCTGCGAGGCCGCCCACGCGGGCGCGCTGCGCGACTGCCTGGCC
>NZ_JBFULE010000323.1:0-5700 GCF_056400485.1 Roseateles sp. P5_B10 | reverse complement strand
TCTTGAAGCCGTCGGCGACACCGTTCAGTTGCGAGGCCATGCCCATGCGCACCCGCCCATCGACAAAGCGCGGGCTACCTTTGGCGTGGAAGGAGAGGAAGTCGGTCGGCGTGCCGACCTTGCCCGTCGCGTGGTTGGTGCCGCTGACGACGTGCTTGAGGAAGGCGTCCATGAACGCGCCGCCCGACCCGGCCACGTCGGGCCCGCCCACGCGGGCTTGGGGCAGGGCGCGGCGCACGGCGTCAATGGCGTGGTCATGCAGCTTGTTGAACTCCTCCTGGTTGCCGCTCCAATACACCGGCAAGTTGGGTTCGTTCCACACTTCGAAGTACCAGCGCTGCACCTCCTCGTGGCCATAGCGCTCCACGCAGTGCTTCGTCCACTGGAAGACCAGCTCGGCCCACTTGGCGTAGTCCTTGGGCGGCGCGTTCCAGGCGCCGGCGATCAAGTCATAGCCAAAGCCCGGGCGCCAGCTGTGCTGATACGGCGTGCCCAGCTTGGCGCTGGACAGCGCCTGCGGCATGAAGCCGATCTGCAGGTAGGGCCGCACGCCGCGTTCGAGGTAGCTGTCGATGATGCGATCGGCAACGGTCCAGTCGTAGACGGGGCGGCCGTCCTTGTCCTCGGTGTAGGCATTGGTGCTGCCCCACTTGAACGCGCCCGTGCCGTCGCCGGTGTTCAGCAGGTTATGGGTGCGGAAGTAGACGCTGCCGGGCCGCAGCTCGCCCAGCCGCTTCATCAGCTTGCGGCCGTCCTTCATGGTCGCGTAGTTGGGCTCGTCGGCGCCGAAGAAGCGCCAGATGGGCTTGAGCTCGCCAGCTGTGCGGCCGGCGTCCACCTCGATATGGACCGGGAAGGGTTCGGCGGTTTGAGCCTGCGTGGCAGCGGCGATCAAGCCGGCCATGACGATGGCGACGGGCCGGGGCAGTGGCTGGAGCTTCATGGCATGAATGGCGTGAAACGAGAGGTCGAAGGGCTCGGACCGCGATCATGACGACATCCACTGCGTGTGCCGCTCGCAATTCCTGGCCGAGTGTAGGAAGGGCCTTCGCTGCGCCGCAAGCGCCCAGCTATTCACTCAAGAACGTGAGCGCGTGCCGTCGGTGGTGCCAGCCCCCTTGGCCCTGGCCCGCGATGGGCTCTGCCTTTCCCTGGCCGCAGGCAGCGTCGCGTTGTACTTGAGGGACAGCTCGATCCAGTAGTCCAGTGCCGCCTTCGTTTGCGCGGTCGTCGAGGCGACGAACACATAGCCTGGGTAGGGGCGCCCCTTCATGACCACCGTCTCGACACCGTCACGTTGGAGCGCCATCTCGTGCAGCGCCGGGTCGATGCGGCACATCAGCCGTTCGGGCCTCGCCGTCACGCACAGGTGGCTGCGCACCATGAAGCCGACGCTGCCGAACATGYGCTTTTCACGCACGTCGGCGACACCGGCCAGTGCGTGGTGAACGCGGTCTACCAGGTTGTCGCTGATCGGGGACGTGTTCACGGAGATTCCTGATGTCGCCTTGACGGCGCCAGTATCTGCCAGGGGTGGCACCGGGAGCGTCAATTGCCGCGCACCACCAACGTCCTCCCGGGAGCTTCAGCTGCCTGCTCGTGAGACTGCCTTCATCCTCCATGTCGATGACAACCTGGATAACCTTGCTTCGACGAAGCTGATCCTGGATCGTCCCGGCATCGAGGTGGTATCCGCCGAGTCCGCCGCGGTGGCGGTGGAACGGCTGACGCAGCACGACTTTGCGCTGGCGCTGGTCGACGTCACCATGCCCGACGTCAATGGCTTCCAGCTTGCCGAGTCCATGCGCGATGAGGCGCGTTCCCGCGAAGTTCCCATCATTTTTCTGACGGGCGACGGCGGCGACGCAGCGCGGACTTTTCGTGGCTACGAGGCCGGTGCCGTCGACTTCCTGGTCAAGCCGGTGCACCCTCAGGTGCTGGAAAGCAAGGTCGGTGCGTTTGTCGCCCTCTATCTGCAGCGCAAGTCGCTGCGTGATCAGAAGGACGACTGCGAGCGCCTGTTGAGAGCCAACCAGCGGATGGCTTCGGAGCTGGAGCGTGCGCACGAGCTGGCGGTCCAGGCAGCTTTTACCGACGATTTGACCGGCACGCCGAACCGCCGGCACATCCTGAAACTCGCGCTGAGCGCCCTGAACGACCCGCGCAGGCATTCCCAGCCGGCGAGCCTTGCGCTGCTGGACCTGGACCACTTCAAGAGAGTCAACGACACACGTGGCCACGCCGTCGGGGACGCCGTGCTGCGCCACTTCTGCGATCACACCCAGGCCCATCTGCGATCTGGCCAGGCCATGGGCCGCATCGGCGGCGAGGAATTCCTCCTGCTGCTCCCGGGCACCGAGATGGCGGAGGCCTGCACCGCGCTCGAGCGGGTGCGCCACACGCTGGAGCCGCATGCCGGTATTGCCTACACCTTCTCGGCTGGCGTCGCGCAGGCCCGCCCGGACGAGGCGCTGGATGCCGTGCTGGAGCGTGCCGACCGGGCGCTCTACGTTTCCAAGGAGCGCGGCCGGGACTGCACGTCCAGCGAATTGATGGATCTCTGAGCGCCATGAACGTGGATTACGCCGAGCGGCGCAAGCGCATGGTGGCCACACAGCTGGCCGCCCGCGGCATCCGCGCCGACGCGGTGTTGCGGGCGATGCGCACCGTGCCGCGCGAGTTTTTCGTCGAAGCGGGCTTCGAGGACGTCGCCTACCAGGACGCAGCCATGCCCATCGCCCAGGGCCAGACCATCTCCCAGCCTTTCATCGTCGCGCTGATGATCGAGGCCGCCGAAGTGAAGGCGGGCGACGCGGTACTGGAGATCGGCGCGGGCTCGGGCTATGCGGTTGCCGTGCTGAGCCGCATCGCCGCGCACGTGTCGGCAATCGAGCGCAGCGAAGTGCTCGCCCGTCGTGCGCATGAGCGCCTGGCGGCGCTCGGCTACGACAACGTGGAGATCATCACCGGCGACGGCAGCGGCGGCTGGCCCGGCGGTGAGAGCTTCGATGCCATCCTTGTCGCCGCATCGGGCCCGACACTTACCGCCTTCGGCCCCTGAGCCGGTCTTCCGGAGCGGCGCATGCGTCCCAAGCTCGATCAGCTGCGTCTGGCCGCCGCCGAGTGGCCGGCCAAGTAGGGCACGGTGACGACGCGGCCGCCCCAGCCGCGCACCAACGGTGTCTCAGGCAGTTGTTCCGCCGCGTGGTCGCTGCCCTTCACGTACACGTCGGGCCGCACCGCCTGCAGCAGCGCCGCTGGCGTGGCCTCTTCGAACCACGTCACCCAGTTCACGCAGGACAGGGCCGCGATGACGTGGGCGCGCTCGTGCAGCGTGCAGCAGGGACGCTCACCCGGCTTGCCCAGGTCGTGGGCGGAGGCGTCGCTGTTCAGCGCAACCACCAGCACATTGCCCTGGCGGCGTGCCGCCTCCAGGCAGCTGACGTGGCCGACATGCAGCAGGTCGAACACGCCGTTGGTGAACACCAGCGGCCGCTCCAGCCATGCCAGCCGCTCGATCAGCTGCTCGGGTGCCAGGCATTTGAAGGCGCCATTCCAGTTGCTCTGCACCTTGCATCTCCTGCCGGTTGAAGCCCCCGGTCATGTTCCAGGCGAGGCGCTGCGCGTTAGCGCAGACGAGGTCCCGTGCGCCAGCGCATTGGCCGGCCTCGACGCCGTCGATGGAGACGCCGAATTCCACCTGCAGTCTGTGCAGCAGAACTTGCCGCAGCTGCGCAAACTGCGCTCGCGTGAACGGGCCGCTCCGTTGGGGGGCGATGACGAGGGCCGCGCCCGCGCGCTGCCGCCGCGCCAGTCGACCATGGCGAGCTGGACGGCGATGGCAGGCGCCGGTGCCGTCAACGCCGCCTTCGCAGCGTCGGCGGTGAGGAAGCGGCTGGCGGTTGGTGCTGGGCTCAAGGGGCTTTTGCGCAGGGTGCGGAAGGCCCAACGATTGGCAAATGCCGCTCCCACCGGCCGCGAGGGCCGATGCTGCCCGAGCGGCTGCACCTGATGCCGCAGGCGGGCCACCATGGCGGCCAGACCGTCGGCAACCTGCTCAAGCCGCTTGCCGTGCCCTTGCTCTGTTCTGCGGCCAGTCGACGGGTGTGAGCCGGTCACCGGCAAGCAGGAGCTGCGGCACTTGCTGGAACAGCCAGCGACCCGCCTGGCAGCGAAACGACCACGTCAGGTCGAATCGCTCGGACGGCCAGTTCTCCGGCACTTCATCGACTGTCGTGATCGCCTTGGCAAGTTTGGGGAGATCGTCGTGCCGCCAGCAAACCAGCACCGGCGCATCCAGCGACCGCAAGTGCCACGCAAGCTTGTCCACCGGATCGTGATCCGACCAGCGTTCATCGACGGCAACCCCGAGGCGGTCGGCCAGGCCTTCCACGGTGTCATAGGGGCGGGTCGACGGATGCATTGCCGTTGGCCGGGCCGCAAGGATGTGCTGCGGGCGCTCCAGCACCTGCGGATGCAGGCGTTCAGCCAGTGCCGAGAAGTACGGAACCAGCGCGCCAGCGCGGCGCCAGCCTTGGACGCTGAGCGAGTTGGGATCGTCGCGACCGGATTCATCCACGCCGCCGTCTTCGCCGTGTGGCTTCTCGGCGTGGCGAATCAGCATGATGCATTTCGACATGGCTGAACTTCAACTGCTGCATCGCAGCATGCGCCAAGCCAGCGGTGGCATGTGTAGGACGGAATGCCGCATGGTTGGCAAGCCTGCAAGGCGGTTCAACGAGGCAGGAGGCACCGCGCGTGGGTACGTGATTTGCCGTCGAAGCAGGGCGGCGCCATCGACCGCTACACAGCTACGGAGACCACCATGAACACTGACAACACCACCGGCCCCACCATCGCTGCCTCGAAGGTTGAAGGCACCGAGGTCTACAACCTGCAGGGCGACAAGCTCGGCTCCATCGACGACCTGGTCATCGACAAGGCCTCCGGGCAGGTGCGCTACGCCGCCCTGGAGTTCGGCGGCTTCCTGGGCATGGGCACCGATCTCTATCCCATGCCCTGGTCCAAGCTGAAGTACGACACCGCCAAGGACGGCTATGTGGTGAACCTCGACAAGTCGCAGCTGGAAGGCGCGCCGCGCTATGCCCGCTACAGCGAGCCGGCATACACGCGCGACTACGGTCGCAAGGTCTACGACTACTACGGCGAGACCTGGGTGTGATCTCGACCGGGTGATGTTCGTACCGCCCTTGCCGAAGACAAGCTCTGAATTCACCGGCTCCGGTGCCCGCCGGAGTCTTTCCAAACCATCAGCCAGCAGGAACTCCCATGCCCACCAGCGCAACGAAGACCTCAGCCAAATCCACCAAGAGCACGGCCAGAAAACCCGCCAGCCAAGCGACACGCGATTCGACACCGGACGCGATCGATCTGCTGACCGCCGATCACCGGGAGGTGAAGTCCCTGTTCCGGGCCTATGACAAGCTTGTCAAGGCCGATGGCGATGCCGGCGAGAAACAAGCCATCGCGCTGCAGATCTGCGTCATGCTGACCGCGCACGCCACGGCTGAGGAAGAGCTCTTCTATCCGGCCGCGCGGGACGTGCTGGGCGACGACGCCGACCTGATCGACGAAGCCGACATCGAGCACGCTAGCGCCAAGGAACTCATCGCGCAGATCGAAGCCGGCTCGCCCGATGACGATCACTACGACGCCAAGGTGAAGGTGCTTGGCGAGTAC
>NZ_JBFULE010000322.1:0-5715 GCF_056400485.1 Roseateles sp. P5_B10 | reverse complement strand
GGCCGAGACAGTGCGTGAGGTGGTTCGTGAGATCACCGTCGAAAAGATCATCGAGAAGCCCGCCGCACCTGCGCCGACCCTGGTCATCGACAAGCCGCTGCGCTCCGGCCAGCGCATCTATGCCAAGGGCGGCGACCTCGTCGTGCTGGCGCTGGTGAACCACGGCGCCGAAGTCATCGCCGATGGCAGCGTGCATGTCTACGCACCGCTGCGCGGCAAGGCCATCGCCGGCGCGCGCGGCGACACGTCGGCCCGCATCTATGCCCACAGCCTGGAGGCGGAGCTGCTGTCGATTGCCGGCATCTACCGCACGACCGAGAACCCGCTGCCGGCCGACGTGGCGGGCAAGCCGGCCCAGGTCCTGCTCGATGGCGAGAAGCTGCTGATGCTGCCACTCGCCCTCTGAAGTGCTCTGAACCCGATTGAACTGAACGAACAGGAAAGCTCCAGATGACCAAGATCGTCGTCGTCACCTCCGGCAAGGGCGGGGTCGGCAAGACCACCACCAGCGCGAGCTTCGCCACCGGCCTCGCGATGCGCGGCCACAAGACCTGCGTCATCGACTTCGATGTTGGCCTGCGCAACCTTGACCTCATCATGGGCGTCGAGCGCCGTGTGGTGTATGACCTCATCAACGTCGTCAACGAAGAGATCAAGCTGACGCAGGCCCTCATCAAGGACAAGCAGCTTGACAAGCTCTACATCCTGGCCGCCTCGCAGACGCGCGACAAGGATGCGCTGAAGCAGGAAGGCGTCGAGCGCGTGCTCAACGAGCTCAAGGCGATGGAGTTCGACTTCATCGTCTGCGACTCGCCGGCCGGCATCGAGACCGGTGCGCTGATGGCCATGCACTACGCCGACGAGGCACTGGTGGTGACCAATCCCGAGGTCTCGTCGGTGCGCGACAGCGACCGCATCCTCGGCATGCTGAGCAGCAAGACCAAGCGCGCCATCGAAGGCGGCGAGCCCGTGAAGGAGCACCTGCTCATCACGCGCTATAACCCGAACCGGGTCGAGGGCGGCCAGATGCTGAGCCTGGACGACATCCACGAGATCCTGCGCACGCCGCTGATYGGCGTCATCCCCGAGAGCGAGAGCGTGCTGCAGGCCTCCAACCAGGGCACGCCGGCCATCCACCTGGCCGAGACCGACGTGGCCGAGGCCTACAAGGACGTCGTTGCCCGCTTCCTCGGTGAGGACAAGCCCATGCGCTTCACCGAAGCCGTGAAACCCAGCTGGTTCAAGCGCGTCTTCGGCGCCAAGTGATGGGAGCCGCGCAATGGGATTCCTGAACTTTTTCCTCGGCGAGAAGAAGAGCTCGGCCAGCGTCGCCAAGGAGCGGCTGCAGCTCATCCTCGCGCACGAGCGCAACGGCCGCAGCTCCAGCCCCGACTATCTGCCGCAGTTGCAGCGCGAGCTGGTGGCCGTCATCAGCAAATACGTGTCGATCAACCCTGAAGACATCAAGGTGCACATGGAGCGCCAGGGGGATCTGGAAGTACTCGAAGTCAAGATCGAACTCCCGGAGCCTGGCGGCCGCTAAACCTACGGTCGAGCGGCGCGCGCCTGCTCGCGCCGCATGAAGAGGTAGAGGCTCTCGACCTTGGCGCGCGCCCACGGCGTCTTGCGCAGGAACTTCAGGCTCGACGCCACGCTGGGGTCGATCTGGAAGCACTTGATCGCAATGCGCTGGCCGAGTTCGGCCCAGCCGAAATGCTCCACCAATGCGGTCACGATGGCCTCAAGGGTGAGGCCATGCAGCGGGTCTTTGGACTGGTTGGTTGACATGGGCTGCACTTATGCGAAGTAGGTAGTTTCGGTATTCGGGCCGAGCGCCGGGCCGCTCCCAAGCCGGCCCGTCTGGCGATGTGCTCGCGGCTTGATGCCGTGAGCATCGCCGTCCCCTCGGGGGCTGAGGCCGGACATATTGCGCCCAGTGGGCGCAATATGCCTGCTGAAGAGCTGCGGCACTGCCGCGGCGCGGTCTGCAAGACCGGCTGGGCTCGCCCGCGTGCAGCGTGGCGAGACCGGACGAGGGGCACATCATTCGTGTGTGAACTGGTCYGAGTTCTTGCCCTTGTACTGGGCGTAATAGCGCTTGATCTCGGCCATGTCGGCGTCGACATCGCCGGTCGGCCGGAACAGCGGGCCGAGGCCAACGAGCTTGCGCGGGTAGTCCATGTGCGCCATGACGATGGGCAGTTTCGCCGTGACGGCGATCCAGTAGAAGCCGGTCTTCCAGTAGATGGTCTTGCTGCGCGTGCCCTCGGGGGGCACGATGAGCTGCACCGGGCCGTCGGCGGCCTGCAGGGCCTCGGCTGAGGCGGCGACAAGATTGCTGGACTTGTCGCGATCCACCGGGATGCCGCCCAGCCAGCGCATCAGCCCGCCGAACGGGAACCTGAAGATCGACGCCTTGCCCATCCAGTAGGGCGTCAGGCGCAGCGCAAAGGAAGCGAACAGCGTGTAGGGCAGGTCCCAGTTGCTGGTGTGCGGCGCAGCGATGAAGACGCTTTTGCGCGCCTCGGGCTGCAGCTCGCCCTGAACGGTCCAGCCTGCCAGCTTGAGCCAGGCCACGGACAAACCCCGCAGCAGGGTGCTCAGCCCCGGGGTCGTGAAGATGGTGCGATGCATGGCCGCGATTGTCCCGTGCGCCGGTCTGCCTCAATCTGCGGCAACGCAAGAAAAGCGCTGTTGTGCCAAGGACTTACAAACCCCGCAGCAGGGTGCTCAGCCCCGGGGTCGTGAAGATGGTGCGATGCATGGCCGCGATTGTCCCGTGCGCCGGTCTGCCTCAATCTGCGGCAACGCAAGAAAAGCGCTGTTGTGCCAAGGACTTGGGCTTGCAGCCCGCAGGCTGTGCACGGTGTTGTCCACAGATGCTGTGGACGGCCGCTGCGGCTCATGCCTTCTTTCATGCCGTTCATCGCACGCCGGCTTGCCGGGCCGCGCGCCAAACGCCATGCTGCGCGGCGTCTCACCACCTGCCCACCGCCATGCGACAACACGCCACGCCCGCCTTCGCCCTGTCTGTTTTGCTGGTCGGCACCGCCCACGCAGGCCAACCCGCCACGCCCGCGGCCATGACGGCCTATGCCGACCAACTGCTCGACGCGCAGAAGCTGAAACGCGATGGCCCCGGCGTCACGGTGCTGGTCGCGCGCGGTGACCAGCTTCTCTACAAGGGCGCTCGCGGCATGGCCAGCATCGAGCTCGGCGTGCCCCTGCAGCCTGACCAGCTGATGCGCATCGGCTCCGTCACCAAGCAGTTCGCTGCCGCGGCCCTGCTCAAGCAGATCGATGAGGGCAAGGCCCGCCTCGATGATCCGCTGTCCAAATTCCTGCCCGACTATCCCAATGGCAGCCAGATCACGCTGCTGCAGCTGCTCAACCACACCTCGGGCGTCAAGAGCTACACCGGCATCCCGGGCTATATGGGCAACCCGGTGCGCCGCGACCTCAGCACGGCCGAGCTGATCAAGGAGTTCAAGGACCTGCCGGCGGACTTCCCGCCCGGCGAGAAGTGGGCCTACAACAACTCCGGCTATGTACTGCTCGGCGCCGTCGTCGAGGCCATCTCGGGCAGGAGCTGGCACCAGTCCATCGACGAGCTGCTGCTCAAGTCGGCGCAGATCACCAGCGTGCACTACCAGGCCGGCGACAGGCTCTTCAAGGGCATGGCCCAGGGCTACACGCTGAATGCCCAGCGCGAGGTGGCGCCGGCCGGCTTCCTCAGCATGACCCAGCCCCATGCCGCCGGCGCACTGATCGCCAACACCGAAGGCCTGTGGCGCTGGAACCAGGCGCTGCATGGCGGCAAGCTCGTCAGCAAAGCCAGCTACGAGCGGATGACCACGCCGGAAGGCCCGGCCAAGGCGCATCACTATGGCTTTGGGATCGGCACTGACGTGCTGCGCGACCAGCCCGTGCTGGCCCACAACGGCGGCATCCACGGTTTTGGGTCGCTGCTGAACTACCTCCCCAAGAGCCAGACGACCGTCGTCATCTTGCGCAACAGCGACGCCCCTGGCTTCGCGACGGACCTGGTGGCGCGCAAGCTCGCGGCCTTTGCCATCGGCGAGCCCTTTGCCGAGCACAAGCCCGTGGCGGTGCCGGCCGAGCAACTTGCGAGCGCCGAGGGCGTCTATACCCGTGAGGACAAGCGGTCGCGCACGCTGCGGTTGAAGGACGGCGTTCTGCAAGGGCAGCGTACCGGTGGCGGCACCGCGGCGTTGGTCCCGCTCGGGCAGGACCGCTTCGCTTTCCCCGATTCCGTCGACGAGCTGCAGCTTGAACGCACGGCCGACGGCAAGGTCATCGGCATGCGGGTGTTCAACAACGGCGAGAAGGAAGGCGGGCGCTGGACGCGCAGTGGCGAGCTGCCGCCCGAGCCCGCCTTCATCACGCTCAACCCGGCGCAAATGCAGGCTTTGGTRGGCGACTACAGCTCGCCGCAGTTCTCCATCAAGGTCTTCATCGACGACAAGGGCCGCCTGCAGGGCCAGGCACCAGGCCAGCCGGCGTTTGAACTGATGGCCACCTCCCCTCGCCAGGTCCATGTGCCGCAGGTCGCGGCGCAACTCGACTTCAGCGCCGACGAGGGCAAGGCCGCCTCGGTAACGTTGAACCAGGGCGGCAACAAGCTCGTGATGGCGAGGAAGTGATGCGTCAGGCCCGTTGCAGCGTCACATCGCTGCGCGGGCAGGCCACGCAGGGCAGGGCCCAGCCTTCAGCCTTTTCCTCGGCCGAGAGACCTGGCCAGGGAATGCTGTGCTCGACGCGCCCCTCGATCACGCGCGCGATGCAGGTGCGGCAGGTGCCGTTGCGGCAGGACCAAGGCAGGGCAAGCCCCGCCGCCAGGCCGGCCAGCATCAGGGGTTGGTCGGCGGCGCAGTCGAAGGTCTCGCCACCGGGCAGCAGGGTCACGCGAAATAGGGCTGTCTCGGACATGACCGTCATCATGCCGCCAGCGCCGCTAGCATCCGTGTGCCGGCTCGCAAGGCCGGCAGCGTTCTCAGGGCGGGGCGAAATTCCCCACCGGCGGTATCTGGGCGAAGGCCTGGGAGCCCGCGAGCGCCTTCGCCGCTTCGGCGGCAAAGGGTCAGCAGACCTGGTGCGATGCCAGGGCCGACGGTCACAGTCCGGATGAAAGAGATCGCGGAGCGTCGGCGTGCTTGCTTGAGCGGGCACGCCGCTGCTGCGTGCGCTTGCCCTGATTCTGGAAAAACCGTCTTTCAAGAGGACACCATGAATCAGACCCTCAATCCCACCTTCAACCTGACCCGCCTGCCGCGCGTGGCCATCGTGGCCGCCAGCTGGCACAAGGACATCGTCGGCGTCGCCGTGTCGGCCATCCGGCATGAATTCGACCGATGTCGAATCCCCGCGGAGCAGGTGACGGTCATCGACGTGCCCGGGGCCTTCGAGATCCCGCTGCATGCCAAGCGGCTTGCCCTCAGTGGCCGCTTTGACGCCGTCATCGCCTGTGGTCTCGTCGTCGACGGCGGCATCTACCGTCACGATTTCGTCGCCCAGACCGTCATCAGCGCGCTGATGCAGGTGCAGCTGGAAACCGACGTGCCGGTGTTCTCCGCCGTGCTGACGCCGCACCACTTTCATGAGCATGGCGAGCACAAGCGCTTCTTTGCCGAGCATTTCTCCACCAAGGGCCAGGAGGTGGCACGCGCCTGCCTCGCGACAATAGCGAGCCTGGAC
>NZ_JBFULE010000321.1:0-5715 GCF_056400485.1 Roseateles sp. P5_B10 | reverse complement strand
GTGCTTGTGCAGGTCCAGCGCGCAGTTCAGCGCGGTCTGGCCGCCCATCGTCGGCAGCACCGCGTCAGGGCGCTCCTTGGCGATGATCTTCTCGACCACCTGCCAGGTGATGGGCTCGATGTAGGTGACGTCCGCCGTGTCCGGGTCCGTCATGATCGTCGCGGGGTTGCTGTTGACCAGGACGACCTTGTAGCCCTCCTCGCGCAGCGCCTTGCAGGCCTGGGCGCCGGAGTAGTCGAACTCGCAGGCCTGGCCAATGATGATCGGACCCGCGCCGATGATGAGGATGGTTTTTAGGTCTGTACGTTTCGGCATGGCGGTCTGCTTAGAGAGTGGCCGTGGCCAGCTTGGCCCCGAACCCAACGAAAAGTGCGCCGACGCTGGCGTTGGCAGTGCTGGACAGCCGGCGGCGCGCGCGGAAGGCGGCGGCCAGGCGGGCGCCGGCAAAGATCAGCGTCGAGAGATAGATGAAACTCAGCACCTGGATGATGGAACCCAGGATCAGGAAGGTCAGCGCCGGATGCGGATAGGCCGGGTCGACGAACTGGATGAAGAAGGACAGCAGGAAGGCGATGGCCTTGGGGTTCAGCAGGCTGACGACCAGGGCCTTCTTGAACGGCTGGCTCGCGTCGACGAGGCGCGGCGCCTCGTCCGTGCTGGCCTCACCGCGCCACGTGCGCATCGCGCCGCGCAGCAGCTGAATGCCGATCCAGCCGAGGTAGATCGCGCCGACCATCTTCACGACAAAGAAGATCTGCGGGCTGGCCATCAGCAGCGACGCGCCGCCAGCGGCAGCCGCAGTCATCAGCAGCGTGTCGCCAACGAACACACCGCAGGCCGCCCCATAGCCGGTACGCACGCCGCGCTGAGCAGCAACGGACAGCACGTAGATCGAGTTGGGCCCGGGCAGCAGGATGATGAAGATCGCCGCCGCGAGGAAGGTGCCGAGGTCGGTGATGCCGAACATGGGGGGCTCCTCAGGCTTTGTTCATCAAGCCAATGAAACGGTCGAACAGATAGGCGATGTCGTGCGGGCCGGGGCTGGCTTCAGGGTGGCCCTGGAAGCTGAAGGCCGGCTTGTCGATGCGGGCGATGCCCTGCAGCGTGCCATCGAACAGGCTCACGTGCGTGGCGCGCAGATTGGCCGGCAGCGTGTCGGGGTCGACCGCGAAACCGTGGTTCTGGCTGGTGATGCCGACGCGGCCGCTGTCCAGGTCCTTGACCGGGTGGTTGGCGCCGTGGTGGCCGAACTTCATCTTGAAGGTCTTGGCACCGCTGGCCAGCGCCAGGATCTGGTGGCCCAGGCAGATGCCGAAGACGGGGATGCCGGATTCGATCAGTTGCGCCGTGGCCTTGATCGCGTAGTCGCAAGGCTCCGGGTCGCCAGGGCCGTTGGATAGGAAGACGCCGTCCGGCTCCAGGTCGAACACGGCGCTGGCGGGCGTCTGCGCCGGCACGACGGTGACCTTGCAGCCACGCTCGGCCAGCATGCGCAGGATGTTGCTCTTGACGCCGAAGTCGTAGGCGACGACGTGAAACTTCGGTGCGGTCTGCGTGCCGTAGCCGCTGCCGAGCTTCCACTCGGTCTGCGTCCAGGTTTCGTTCTCGGTGCGGCTGACGACCTTGGCCAGGTCCAGGCCGGACATCGACGGTGCGGCCTTGGCGGCGGCGACTGCAGTGTCGATATGGACTTGGGTCAGCGCTTCGCCGGCAGCCAACGCCAGGATGCAGCCGTTCTGTGCGCCGTTGGTGCGCAGCACGCGTGTCAGGCGGCGGGTGTCCAGGCCAGCGATGGCGACGGTACCTTCGTCGCGCAGGTACTGATCAAGCGTACGGCCCGAGCGGAAGTTGGACGCGCGCAGCGGCAGGTCCTTGATGACCAGACCGGAGGCGAAAACCTTGGATGCCTCGACGTCTTCATCGCTGACGCCATAGCTGCCGATGTGCGGATACGTCAGCGTGACGATCTGCTTGCAGTAGCTGGGGTCGGTGAGGATTTCCTGGTAGCCGGACAGCGCGGTGTTGAACACCACTTCGCCGACCGTCTGGCCCGTTGCGCCGATGGACTGGCCTCGGAACACCGTCCCATCCGCCAGAGCCAGGATTGCTTGAGGGGGATGGAGCAGGTCAGCCAGCACGAAAGTCTCCGCAAGTGGGGCGCGTGCCCAGCATCAACCCGCCCGAGAGCGGATCAATTTGAGGAAACCGAGGAGGTTTTCGCCGGGCAGCAGATGGGTTCAGGTAAACCCATCGAGTATAGCCGACTGGGGTTAGTACGGAGGCTTCGTGACCGCCTCGCGACGGCTTCGTGACGCCTCAAAGTGCCGCTTCAGAGTGCCGAAATACCCGCCTTGGCGATTTCGGCGTCTTCGCTGGACTTCACACCGCTGACGCCCACCGCGCCCACGCACTGGCCGTCGACGAGGATGGGCACGCCGCCTTCCAGCAGGCCGTGYATGCCGGGCACGCTGAGGAAGGACTGCCGCCCGCCGTTGATCATGTCCTCGTAGATCTTGGATTCGCGCCGGCCCAAGGCCGAGGTGTGCGCCTTGGCCGGCGCAAACATCGCCGAGCTGGGCGAGGCGCCATCCAGGCGCTGCAGCCACAGCAGGTGGCCGCCGGCGTCGACGATGGCGATGGACACCGCCCAGCCCTTGCTGACTGCATGGGCCTCCGCTGCGGCGGCGATGCGCTTGACGTCTGCGAGTTCGAGTTGAGATTGCTGTTTCATGGTCTTGCTTTCCGGGGGATAGACCCCAATGTAGCGCCCCAGCGGGAGCCTAGAATTCCCTCGGTCCTTTTGCCTCCGGAGCATCGTCATGAACGACAGTCTGCAAACCTCTTACGGCTATGCCGGCAACGGCCTGGCTGTTGACCGGCAGCGCGTACTGCGCAACACCTATTGGCTGCTCGCCCTGTCGCTGGTGCCTACGGTGCTGGGCGCCTGGATCGGCGTATCCACCGGCTTCATGGCCAAGATGGGCTTCGGCATCAGCACGCTGGTCTTCTTCATCGGCGCCTTCGGCCTGATGTTCGTCGTCGAAAAGACCAAGAACAGCAGCATGGGCGTCGCAGCCCTGCTGGGCTTCACCTTCTTCATGGGCCTGATGCTGTCGCGGCTGATTGCCCAGGTGCTGGGCTACCGCAACGGTTCCAGCTTGATCATGACGGCCTTCGGCGGCACGGCAGCGATCTTCTTCGCGATGGCCAGCCTGTCCACCATCATCAAGCGCGACCTGTCGTCCATGGGCAAATTCCTGGTCGTTGGCGCGATCGTGCTGATGGTCGCCGGCATCGCCAACATCTTCCTGCAGTCGTCAGCGCTGATGCTGACCATCCTGGTGCTGATGCTGGGCGTGTTCTCGGCCTTCCTGCTGTATGACATCAAGCGCGTCATTGACGGCGGCGAGACCAACTACATCTCCGCCACGCTGGCCATCTACCTGGACCTCTACAACGTGTTCCAGAGCCTGCTGTCGCTGCTCGGCATCTTCGGCGGCGAGCGCGACTGATTGACTCACCCGGAGGCGCTTTGCGCCTCCCCCTCAAGGGGGCTGAGCCCGGACASAAACAGTCCTGAGGACTGTTTGTGCCTGGCGAAGGACAAGGCCTCAGGCCTTGGCAGCCGCCAGTGGCCCGGCAAAGCCGGTTCCACGGCGGCCGCCTGATGAAGGAGCCTGCTGACGCGGCTCCTTTTTTATTGGGCGCCCGGCTTGAAGTTCTTCAACACAAAGGGTGCGCTCACAATGATCGGCTGGCCCACCTGCCCGACGTGCGCCGACAGCATCACCGTGCCTGCAGCTTGGTTTTCTTGGACTGTGCCGTTCAGCACCACGGGCTCCAGCTTGTTGGTCAGCGTGGCCACACTGGACAGCAGGGCCGTGTAGGGCGCTGCATTCAGTTGCAGCGAGATGGGCACGCTGACCTTGGCCTTGGCGTCGTCCGTATCCAGCCGCATCCACATGAGCACCTGCAGCTTGTCGCCCTTGCGGATCTCGCCGGTGATGGGTGTGATCACGCCGTTGTCCCAGACGTTGGCGCGCTTGCCCTGCAGGTCGACGCGCAGGCAGGTCTTGCCCGAGGCCTCGCAAGCCACCTGCTGTGTGGATTGGCCCTCGCCATAGACCGACCAGGCACTGACCTTGGCCGAATTGATCAGGTGATCCAACGCGGGGTCACCGCCGCGCGCCACTTGGGGTGTCGGCGCGCCGGGCGCCGGCACGAGGGCACCCAGAATGGGTCGGACCCAGCCGTCTGCCTGCATGTCCCAGACGACGAAGTCTGAGTCGAACTGCCAATAACTCCAACCGAAGCTGCGCGCCTCGGCAGCTCGGGCGACCGCCGCAGTCCAGGCCACGCGCTGCGCCATGCCCGCCGTCTCCAGGGCACCGAACTCGCCCAGCAGAATCGGCCGGCCCGTGCGCTGCGCCCAAGCCTTCACGCGATCGAAGTCCTGCTTGAGCTTGTCCAGCTCGGCGGCCGTGCCCCAGGTCACGCCGGACAGCTTCTGGAACTGCGGCGTCCATGACGCGCCCTGGTGGGTGAACTCCATGGGCGTGTAGTAATGGAAGGTCACGACCAGGTTGCGGTCGGACTCGGGCAGCTTCAGGGTGTCGAGCTGATCCAGCGAGTTCCAGAACTTCGGCCCGACGACGACGCGGCGCTTCGGGTTGGTCTCGCGGATGATGGCCAGGTTCTCGGCCAGCATGTCGTTCCATACCGCGTCGGCCGCGCCGTTGGGCTCGTTCAGGATCTCGAACAGCACCGCGTCGGGCGCGTCCTTGTAGCGCGGGGCGATTTGGCGCCAGAAGGCCTTGAGTCGCGTCCGGCACTTGTCGATCTCCTTGGCGCAGTCGTTGAAGTTGTGCTGGTCCAGGATGACCTGCAGGCCCGCGCTCAGCGCCGCGGCTGTCATCTCGTCCAGCGTCTTCAGCCAAGCCGTCGACAAGCGGCCTTCGGCGTCCATGTGCTCGAAGGCATGCAGGTTCAGGCGCACATGGTCGAAGCCACCATCGCGGATGGCCTGCATATGGCGCAGCTGGAAGCGCGCCTTGGCCGGCTCGCTCCAGAGCGGGTCATAGCCCAGCGCGTTCACGCCGCGTTTGAGGGCCGGTTGCGGCAGGGCCAGGGTGGTTTGCGCAAGCGCGGACGACGCGAGCCCGAGGGCCAGGCAGGCAGTGCCCAGGACTCGGGGCAACAGATTTCGAATGGGCATGCTGGCTTGTCTCCTGTGGAAGTCATGACGCCGGCCGGGTGGACCCGATGCTCGGCAAAACAACTAAACAATGTTGTTTATTCATTTTGTCTACTTCGCACCGGGACCGAGTCCGGACTAACACGTAGGCCGAAAAGCAAAAAATCCCGGTCGTCGCAATGGGCGAGCCGGGATTTACTTGAGCAACGTGCGCTTCAGCGATCGAAGACTGCGATCGATTCGACGTGCGCCGTGTGCGGGAACATGTTGACCGCGCTGGCCGCCGTGCAGCGATAGCCCGCCACATTGACGAGCAAGCCGGCATCGCGCGCCAGCGTTGCCGGGTTGCAGCTGACGTAGACGATGCGCTTCGGTGCCATCCAGCCCGGCGCCAGCGACGGGTCCTGGGCGATGTCCGCCACCGCCTTGGCCAGCGCAAAGGCGCCTTCGCGCGGCGGGTCGATGAGCCAGCGGTCCGCTGCACCATCCAATGCCAGCAGTTCAGGCGTCATCTCGAACAG
>NZ_JBFULE010000320.1:0-5715 GCF_056400485.1 Roseateles sp. P5_B10 | reverse complement strand
ACTACGACTTCGCCAATGGTGCGCCAGCCGTCGGCGCCACTCTGGACCTGCCGGTAGCGAAAGAGATATTCCGGCGCGTCTACGGCAAGCGCAGGGAACGCAAGAACCTCTATAACTACTTCGTCCAGCTGAGCCTGCCCAACATCAAGCTGCCCAAGCGCCGCTATTTCACGACCAATGATCCGGTGTTGACGCCGGACATCCTCGACCACTTCTTCAATCAGCGCAGCCAGGTCTTCGCGGAACTGGACGACCGCCGCAAGGCGCTGTTGTGGTCCATCTACGACCAGCCCGAGTTCCGGGCCGTTCTGCCGATGATGAGTGGATCGGACACGGGCTTTCATCCGATGCGCCGGCATCAGCGCTTCTCGTTGCGCTGCCCGGCCGAGCTGCGTGTGCGGCTCGACGGCGATGAGCGCTCCATCGTGATGACCGTCATCGAAATTTCCCTGTCGGGCTTCCAGRCGCAGTCCAAGCTCGACATACCGATCGGGGCTGATGGTGCGGTCCGGGTGGAATTGGGCGTGCAGGACAAGGCCACGCTGGACGTGAAGGTGATGCGACACCACCACACCGACACCGGCGAGTTCTATGGCTTTCGCGTGGATGAGCCCGACGATGTCTGGCGCCGCGCCGTCAGTGCGCTGGAAACCGAGTACGTTGCAGGCGAGCTGTGAACAGCCCCGGCCGACGTCGCCTGCTGGCCCTTGCGGCCGCACTGGCATGCATCGGCACCGCAGCCGGTGCGGAAACTCTGCCGGAACTGATTGCGCGGGCCAAGCGCTCGGTCGTTGTCGTGGGCAGCTGGGGGTTGATGGACAACCCCCGCTTCGGGTTCAAGGCGGCAGGCTTTGTTGTCGCGGACGGCCTGCACGTGCTGACCAATGCGCACGTGGTGCCGACGGAAACGCCCGATCGAGTCGATCGCAGCATCGCGGTCAAGATCTGGACGCCCGACGCGCAGTGGGTGATGCGAAGCGCCAAGCTCATCAGCCTGGATCGTGCGCATGACCTTGCATTGCTGCAGATGGACGGACCACCCGCGCCCGCGCTGCGCCTAGCCGCCAGGGAGGCGCCGGAGGGCACCTCTATCGCCCTGATCGGATTCCCGATCGGCAATGCGTTGGGCTATGACGTGCACGTGACGCACAGAGGCATCGTGTCGGCGCGCACGGCCATCGTGCCGCCCGCCGCCGCGCCCTCGGGCCTGACCGAACGCGCGGTGCGGCAACTGCGTGCCGGTGCCTTCGAGGTGTTGCAGCTGGATGTCCTGGCCTTCCCGGGCAACAGTGGCGGGCCGGTGCTGGACATCGAGACCGGCGAAGTGATCGGCGTCCTGCAGGGCGGGGCCATCAAGGGAACCCGGGAGGCCGCGCTCAGCGCCCCCACGGGCATCAGCTACGCCGTGCTGATCCGCGATGCAGCGCCCATGCTGAAGTACATCGACCGCTGACCAGCGTCGACGGGCGACTGTCCGTCCAGCGAGACAAATCGCGCGGCCAATAAAAAACCCCGCCGTGGCGGGGTTCTCTGAGTGCGGAGCAGCGACGACTGGCGTCGCTGTTCACATCACTTGGCTTGACGGCGGCGGCCGGCGAAGCCCAGGCCAGCGAGAGCCAGACCCACCAGACCCACCGTGGCGGGCTCAGGCAGCTTGGTGGCTTCGATGGTGGCAGACCAGTCGTTCTGATCCAGGGTGCCGCCACCCAGGATGATGGCAACCAGGGCCGCAGTCGAGGTGTTCGTGTACTGCGCCGAGAAGATGCCCGTCCACTTGGTTTCGTCTTCGCCGATGTCGCAGCTCTTGTTGCCGTTGGTGTCATCACACGCACGGCCCAGGATGCTCATCGTGACCGACGTATTGCCGGCGTTGTCGGTGAAGATGAACGGCGAACCGAACTGGCCGGGAGCCAGGTAGGTTTCGCTGAACAGCCAGTTCGGCTTGGCATCGAAGTGCAGGAAGTTGGGGATCGGGGTGGGGTTCACGCCGATGGGCACATTGTTCGGAGCCGCAGCTTGCGTCATGTCCTGCACCCAACCAGCGGTCGGAGCGAAGATCGTGCCGAAGGCGGGATCATTGAAGGAACCGGTGCCGCCCAGTTGCTTGGTGGCGAACTGGCCGTAGGTCTTGCCAGCGGTCTGGTAAGCATCGGGAGCGGGATCCGGAACCCAGTTGACGGTGCCGAAGGACACGATCACTTGGCCCAGGCTGACACTCGTCTTGCCGACGATGGGGGTGGCGGATGCGGCAGTGGCCACTGCGAGGGCCGCTGCAGCAACCAGCGTCTTCAGGGTCTTGCTCATTTGAATCTCCTTGATTCACTTGCTAGAAGTTGGGGCGCGGCCCCGGACGCTGGGTAATAAGCAGGTCGCGTGCCAGCTTTGAAGGTGCCGCCTGCTTTCCCTTTTAAAACAACGAGTTGCCGTGCTCTTGGATGACGTATTGCCGGTGTTTTGAGGGCTGGTTGATGGTCGCTGTAAAGTCCTCCGACACCCGTCTCAGGCAGGCGGGCAGGGAGATGGTGTGGACGGACTGTCAGGCGAACATGGAGTGACGCGGCGGAACTCTGGCAATGTGACCGGCTGGGACCGCGGGGAGCTGGACTGCTGGCGGGCCACGACTGTCGATGAGGTGAAGGCTTGCGTGGACGAGGCGCGCCGCCGGGGGATTTCGCTCTACCCGCTATCGACCGGCTTGAACTGGGGGTATGGCTCGGCTGCGCCGCCCCAGGCAGACGCCGTGCTGCTGGATCTGAGCGGCATGAACCGCATACGCAATGCGGCAGAGATCTCGCAAGCGAATCCTGTCGCGGTCATCGAACCTGGGGTGACGCAGCGGCAGTTGCACGAATTCCTGAGCGAGTCCTGCCCGGGCCTGAGCTTCAACGTGACGGGTTCGTCCGTGGACACCAGCATCCTCGGCAATGCGCTGGACCGGGGCGTGGGATATCTGGGGCCGCGCCGCGAGGATGTTTTCGGGCTTGAGGTGGTGACCGGCCGAGGGGAGTTGCTGCGGACCGGGTTTCGCCGCCTGGGCGAGGATTCGCCGCTTGCGCATGCCCACCCTTATGGCCTCGGGCCGATGCTGGATGGCCTGTTCTTCCAGGGTAATTACGGCATCGTCACCAGCGCCTGCCTGAAACTGCTGCCGCGGCCGGCCCGCTCGGTTGCCGTGTCGCTGGCCCTGCGTGATGTCTCGAAGTTAGGGGAATTCCTGGATGGCCTGGCGCTGCTGAAGCGGCTGGGCGTCATGGCTGGCGTGACCCACGTCGGCAATCAGGCGCGCACGCGGGCCAGCATGATGTCGGGCATCAGTGAATACCTGCGTATTTCCTGCGGTGTTGCGGAGCGCGACCTGGCGGCCGAGGCGGACCGGGCGCTGGCGACGGTGGCGCCCTATGAATGGACCAGCCTGGGCGGCGTGGCCGGCAGCGCCGCCCAGGTGAAGGCCGCGATTGCCGAGGTCAGGCGGGTCCTGGGCGGCATGGCCAAGTTGACCGTGGTGGACGATGCCAAGCTGGCGGCCGGTTTTCGGTTGCTGAATCCCTTGCGAAACCTGTGGCCCTGGGCGCGCGCCAATGCCGCCGCGATTTCAGCCATCCGGCCCTTGYAGGGTTTGGCGGACGGCCGGCCGACGGATGCCGCCATCACCAACCTTTTATGGCGATATGGCCAGCCGCAGCTGCCGGCGCGGGAACTGGATGCCTCTGGTTGTGGCCTGATCTTCATCAACCCGGCGCTGCCCATGGCGGGCGGGGCGGTGGCGAAGGTCGTCGATGCCATGAAAGCGGTTGCCGCCGGATTCGGCCATGAGCTCTATGTGACGCTGAATATCGAGACGACCACCTCGCTGGTGGCGGTGGCCAATCTGTTGTTTGACCGCGGCGACGCGGCTGCGGTTGCAAACGCCCGAGCCTGCGCGCGAGCGCTGTGGGAATATTTACGCAGTTGCGGCCTGGAGGTGTACCGGGCGCGGGCGGACATGATGGAGGACGTGGTCGACCCCCAGGATTCGTTCTGGCGCACCGCCTGGGCGCTGAAATCCGTGTTCGACCCGGACAATCTGATTGCGCCGGGGCGCTACAACCTGGCTCGGGCGCCCGACGCCTGAGCGGATTTCGCGGTCGCCGCGCGCGTGTGAAAGTCCGCGTTGCCCGGGGGAAGCCCCCGATTTAGGTTGCCAGACATGGGGTGGGGCTATGGCATCATTCCAAGGCTTTGGCCCTGGGTGACGGCAGGTTTTGCCGTYCCCTCTCGACTGCAACGGTTTGCGGGGGCCTTCGATGAACAGACCCACAGAGGACTCGCCTTGAACGCTTCCAACAACCGTGATGCGCAAATGACGTCGGCAAGAGGCTCGCAGAGGGCGGCAAAGGCAGCCGGCGCGTGGTGGGGCCGGGCCCTGGCAATGCTTGCCATCGGCGTGCTGGCCGGCTGCGCCAGCACCAGCTTCCCGCCAGCGCCGGCGGCAGTGGCCAACGATGACTACAGCTACATCATCGGCGCGGGTGACAACCTCAATATCCAGGTCTGGCGCAATCCGGAGCTGTCGATGTCGGTGCCGGTTCGCCCGGACGGCAAGATCGCCGCCCCGCTGGTGGACGAGATGGTCGTGCAGGGCAAGACCTCGGTGCAGGTGGCCCGTGAAGTCGAGAAGCAGCTCGGCAAATACGTGCGCGACCCGGTCGTCACTGTCATCGTCACGAGCTTCATTGGCCCCTACAGCGAGCAGATCCGCGTCGTCGGCGAGGCGGCCAAGCCGCAATTCCTGCCCTACAAGCAGAAGATGACGGTGCTGGACGTGATGATCGCCGTCGGCGGCCTGACGGACTTTGCATCCGGCAACAGCGCCACCATCCTGCGCACGGCCGAGGGCAACAAGCAGTACTCGGTGCGCCTGAAGGACCTGATCAAGCGCGGTGACGTGTCGGCCAATGTCGAAATGCGGCCGGGCGACATCCTCATCATTCCGCAGAGCCTGTTCTGAATTGAAGGGAGAGGACCTGCGTTCGCTGCCGGCCTCTCCTAGCCATAGCTTTAACCGAGACTGTTCCCCATGGAATTGCTGATTGGTCAGCTTCTGATCATCGTCCGGCGGATGTGGAAATACCGCTGGGTCGGCCTGGTCGTGGCCTGGGTGGCCGGGCTGGTCGGCGCCGTGGTGGTGTTCGTGCTGCCTGACCGCTACGAGGCCAGCGCCCGCATCTACGTGGACACCCAGTCCATCCTGAAGCCACTGATGTCCGGCCTGGCCGTGCAGCCCAATGTCGAGCAGCAGGTGATGATGCTGAGCCGCACGCTGATCAGCCGGCCCAATGTCGAAAAGCTGGTCCGCATGGCCGACCTGGACTTGAAGAACCAGTCCAAGGCCCAGCAGGAATCCACCATCGAGACGGTGACGAGCAATCTGTCCATCCAGAGCAGCGGGCGGGACAACCTCTACATCCTCGGCTACCGCGACAGCGATCCGGAAACGGCCAAGCGTGTCGTGCAGGCGCTGGTGTCGATCTTTGTCGAATCCAGCCTGGGCCAGACGCGCGTGGGCACCTCGACGGCAACGACCTTCATCAACGAGCAGATCAAGTCCTATGAGGCCAAGCTGGAAGAGGCCGAAACACGGCTCAAGGAATTCCGGCTCAAGAACCTGTCCAATATGTCGGGTGACGGGAAGGACTCCGCGGCTCATATCGCGGAGTTGAGTGGCCAGCTGGAGCG
>NZ_JBFULE010000319.1:0-5734 GCF_056400485.1 Roseateles sp. P5_B10 | reverse complement strand
CCTTCGAGCGGGCGCAACTCGCCGCTGAGCTGGTTGATCAGCGTTGTCTTGCCGGCGCCGTTGGGCCCGATGACGGCGTGCAGCTCGCCGGGCCGGATGTCCAGCGACACGCTGTCGGTCACCAGCAGCGAGCCGTAGCGCATCACCAGGCCATCTGTTCTGAGTGCGGCGGCCATCACGCATGCCCCTTCTGGATGGCCTGAACGACAGGGCCGGCAGCGGCCGGCTTGTGCAGGCGCTGCAGCAGGCCGGTGAGCCCTCCACGCCCCAGCAAGGCCATCAGCACGATGAGCGGGCCGAAGACGATCATCCAATGCTCGGTATAGCCCTTGAGCAACTCCTCCACGCCAAGGAAGACCACCGCGCCCAGCACGGGGCCGAACACCGTGCCCATGCCGCCCAGCACCACCATGACGATCAGGTCGCCGGAGACCGTCCAGGCCATCGTGCTTGGCGAGGCATAGGCGTTCATGTTCGCCAGCAGCATGCCGGCGAGCCCGCAAATGGCGCCCGACAGCACGAAGGCGGCCAGCTGCACGCGGCGAGGCGCCAGGCCGATGGCCTGCACCCGGCGTGCGTTCTGGCGCGCGCCACGCAAGGCCATGCCGAAGGGCGACAGGCGCAGCCTGGCCACCCACAGGGTCAACAGCGCCAACAGCACCCAGGCCGTGCCGTAGAGCACCGGCGAAGCACCGAGATCGATGCCGGCGCCGAAGCGGCTGGTCGTCGCGATGGCCAGGCCATCGTCGCCGCCGTACTGCTTCAGGCTGACCAGCAGGAAGTAGCCCATCTGCGCGAAGGCCAGCGTGATCATGATGAAGGACATGCCCGAGGTCCTCAGGCTGATGGCGCCGACAGCCAGCGCGACGAGGCTGCAGACGCCCAGGCTGATCAACAGATGCACCCAGCCGCTGTCGATGCCATGCGCCGCGGGCAACGCCACGGCATAGCTGCCCAGGCCGAGGAACAGCGCATGGCCGAAGCTGACCAGCCCGCCGAAACCCAGCGCCACGTTGAGCGCCGAGGCGGCGATGGCGTAGATGAGGATGCGTGTGAAAAAGGAGATCCAGAACGGCTGGCCCGTTGCCTGGGCAACGAAAGGCACGGCCAGCAGACCCGCGAACAGAACCAGCGGAACCAGCGTTGCCGGCCGCAAATAGGCAGTGGACATCATCACTCTCCGATCAGGCGCGTCGAGCCGGGAACAGCCCCTGCGGCTTCAATGCAAGCACCAGGGCCATCAACAGGTAGACGCTCATGGACGCGAGCGCCGGGCCGGCCGCATCGGCGATGGAACGTTCGGCGATCTGGCGCAGCAGCAACGGCAGCAGCACGCGGCCGAAGGTGTCGACCACGCCGACGATCATGGCCGCGTAGAGGGCACCCTTCACCGAGCCGATGCCGCCGATGACGATGACGACCAGGGTGGTGATGAGCACGGGCTCGCCCATGCCCGACTGCACCGAAAGCACCGGCCCCGCCATGGCGCCCGCCAACCCGGCCAGCGCGGCGCCCAGGCCGAACAGCACCGCATTGAGCAAGCCGATGTTGACGCCGAGCGCGGACACCAGCTGCGGGTACTGCGCGCCGGCGCGTATCAGCATGCCCAGGCGCGTCTTGTGGATCACCAGGTGCGACCCCACCGCCACGGCCAACCCGACCGCGATGATCGCGAAACGGTAGGCGGGATAGGTGAAGCCGAACAGGTTCACGGTGCCGTCAAGCACCTGCGGCACCTGGACGAAGAGCGGCTGCGGCCCCCAGACCATGCGCACCAACTCGTTGAAGAACATCACGAGGCCGAAGGTCGCCAGCACATGGTCGAGGTGGTCGCGCCGGTACAGCCGCGAGACGATCACCACCTCAAGCGCCATGCCCACCACCAGCGCCCCACCGGCCGCCGCCAGCAGCGCCAGCGCGAACGAATCGGTGGCGCCATAGGCCAGCGCGCCGGCATAGGCCCCGAGCATGTAGAGCGAGCCGTGCGCCAGATTGACGAAGCTCATGATGCCGAACACCAGCGTCAGGCCGGCAGCCAGGAGGAAGAGCAGCACCCCGTACTGCAGCCCGTTGAGCAGTTGCGCCAGCAGCAGCGTGGCATTCATGCCGCGCCCCTCAAGGCAGCGGGCATTGCTGCCCGTATGGGTCGGCGTGGGCGCTCAGCGGCGTGCCGACCTGGCGTGTCGCGATCTTGCCCGCGTCGCGCCAGGTCTCGAAGGCGTAGTAGTTCTGCACCGGCATGTTGTTCTTGCCGAAGCGGAACGGACCGCGCACCGACTTGACCTCGCTGCCCGCCGCCTTGACTGCCGCGGCCAGCTTCTTGGCGTCGCCGCCGGACTTGCGCAGGGCCGCATCGAGCAGCTGGGCCGCGTCATAGCCAGTGGCGGCGTACAGGCTGGGCGTGCGCTTGTACTTGGCCTGGAAGGCCGCGACGAAGGCCTTGTTCTCGGGGCTGTCCAGCGACGCGTCGTACATGGCGCCGCTGATGGCGCCGACCGCCGCGTCGCGCAGCGAAGGCAGCGTCGTGCCGTCCACGGTGAACACCGAATACAGCGGCAGCTTGCCCATCAGGCCGGCCTGGCTCATCTGCTTGACGAAGTTGATGCCCATGCCGCCGGGGTAGAAGACGAACACCGCGTCCGGCGCCGCCGCCTGCAGCTGCGCGATCTCGGCCGAGTAGTCGGGCTGGTTGACCTGGGTGAACACCTCGTCGACCACCTGGCCTTTGTAGTAGCGCTTGAAGCCGGCCAGCATGTCCTTGCCGGCCTGGTAGTTGGGGGCCATCAGGTAGACGCGCTTGATGCCCTTGTCCTGGGCGAACTTGCCCATGGCCTCTGCGGAGCCGTCGTTCTGCCAGGCCATCGAGAAGATGTTGGCCTTGCACTGCGCGCCGGCCAGCGGCGAGGGGCCGGCGTTGGTGGCAATGGCCACCACGCCCGACTCGACCAGCCGGGGCAGGCTGCCCATCAACACGTTGGAGAAGGACAGGCCGACGATGGCATCGACCTTGTCCTTGTCGATCAGCTTGCGAACGGCCTGCTGGCCGATCTCGGGCTTGAGCTGGTCGTCCTCCTTCAGCAGCGTGAGCGGCTGGCCGCCGAGCTTGCCGCCGAGCTGTTCGACGGCGAGATTGAAGCCGTCGACCTGGTCCTGCCCGACGAGGGCCTGCGGCCCGGAAAGCGGCGCCACCAGGCCGATGACGGCGGCTTGCGCCGCGCCGGCAACGGCCAGCGCAGCGGCGCCCAGGATGGCGATCTTGGATTTCATGCTCATGCTTGTCTCCTTGTAGTAGTGGCCCGATTGAACGGGGTCAGTCAATCTGCAGATAGACGCGCTGGCCGTCGATCTTCACGGGGTAGCTGCGCAGGGCCTCGGTGACCGGCTCGCACATCGGGCGGCCGTCGCGTACGTCGAACTTGCCCTGGTGAAGCGGGCACTCGATCTCGTGGCCGTCCAGGAAGCCGTCGCACAGCCGCGCATGGCCATGCGTGCAGATGTTGTCGGTGGCGTACACCTCGTCGCCGACGGTGTAGACGGCGATGTCGCGGCCGGCGACCGCCACGCCGATCACGTCGTCGGCAGGCAGCTGATCGCGCGCCAGCGCGTCGATCCAGTTGTCATGGTTCATGGCAGCGCTCTCAGATGGGATAGATGATGGAGTTCGGGATCATTTCGCTGTCGTAGATGCACTCGCGCGACGCGAACTTGAAGCCGCCCGGCGTGCGCACGACCACGTCGATATAGCGCCCGACGTTGAACACGGTGCTGGCCTCGGACAGCTTGGTGCGCAGCACCGCGTAGTTCGCTTCGGACTCGATGCGGTCGGCTTCAGCGCGGCGCACGACGGGCGCGCCGACGATGTGGCGCTGGTAGTAGGGATCGTGGAACAGCGTCTCCTTGATGCCGTAGACCCTGTCCTTGAGCATGCCCTTGCTGGTGAAGGACAGCGTGGCCAGCGGGAAGCCGCGCTCATGGTTCTCGCGGGGCTGCAGGCGGTAGACGCAGTCGTCGACGAAGAACTCGGGCCAGAGGTCCCAGTTGCCGGAGTCGACGGCGGCGGCGTAGTCGGCGTACAGCTGGCTCAGCGCCAGCCAGTCCTCGAAGTTGATGGACGCGGCCATAACTCAGTCCTCCATCACTTCGCGCCAGTAGCGGTACATGCCGCGTATCAGCGTCTCGGTGACCATGTGCTCCGTGTCCTCGACCTCGCGCCCGCCCAGCTCGGCCAGCGTGCGGTGGAAGGGCTTGCTCTCGAAGGCCTGCTGCGAGAACTCGATCACCTCGCCGTCATCGGCCGAGACGAAGCCGGCCGGGCCGAACAGGTTGGACTGGCGCAGGCGCCGCTGGGTCATCTCCTCGGTGTCGTCCTCGTAGCCGAAATGGGTCCAGACGAAGTCGAAGCTGCCGTGGCCGCTGGGCTGGATGTGGCGGGTCGACACGCTGTTGACCTGCTGCTGCAGGATGACGCTGGGGAAGATGGTGGTCATCACCGCAGTCGGCCCGCCCCACCAGGGCTCCGGGACGATGTCCAGGAAGCTCGGGTCGTGCAACTGCATAGTCTCCTTGAAGCTGGAGACCTGGGTCACCTGCTCGGACTTGCCGCCGCTGCCGCGCGTCGAGATCATGGACGCATGGCGATGGCGGTCGTCCATGCGGAGTTGCGACTTGTTGTCGGCGCGCCAGAGCCCGAAGGTGACGAACCAGGTGTGCAGCAGGCCCGGGTGATACGGGTCCTTGATGTTCTCCTGCATCAGCTTCCAGTTGCCCGGGATGCGCTGGCGGTTGTAGCCGAGGATCTTGAGCTTGCGGCCGTTGAACATGCGGTCGAAGTAGCCCAGGATGGTCGGGCCCATGAAGTCCTCGAAGGACTCGACGTCAGGATCGAACGAGGCGAACACCACGCCGCCACGCACGGCAACCTTGAGCTTGGTCAGCGCATGGTCGCTGGTCTTGAAGTCCGCCGGCATGCCGCCGTGCACCTGGCCGTCCTGCTTGACGCCGCGCCGGAAGGGCACGCCTTGCAGGTCGCCCTTGAGCGTGTAGCTCCACTGGTGGTAGGGGCAGACGAACTCCTTGCGGTTGCCGTGCCGCTCGCGGCAAAAGCGCATGCCGCGGTGCGCGCAGACGTTCTCGATCACGTTGATCGCGCCGTCGTTGTCGCGCGCCATGATGACCGAGCGCTCACCGATGACGGTGCGCTTGAAATCGCCCACATTGGGCACCTCGGCCTCCAGGCCGACGTAGCACCAGTGGCCCTTGTAGAAGAAGCGCTCCAGCTCGCGTTGGTAAAGCTGCTCGCTGGTGTAGGCCAGGAAGGGGATGCGGGAACTCCCCTCGCCTTCCCACCGGGCCTCGGTCGGGAAGATGGTGGACGTGTCGGCCATGCCTGTCTCCTTGTTGTTCTGGGCGCTCGCGGGCTCAGGCCGTGACGCGTACTTCGATCTGCCCGAGGCCGGTGATCGCGCCGAGCATCACGTCGCCCGCCACCACGGCGTTCACGCCCTCCGGCGTGCCGGTCATCAGCACGTCACCGGGCTGCAGTTCGTCGTACTGGGACAGCACGGCAATCGACTCGGCGACGGACCAGATCAGCTTCGCGATGTCGGACGACTGGCGTGCCTGGCCGTTGACGGTCAGGCTGATGGCAGCTTCGGCGGGATGCCCGATGTCTGCGGCCCGATGGACCGCACCGATGGGTGCCGATTGGGAGAAGGACTTGCCGAACTCCCAGGGC
>NZ_JBFULE010000318.1:0-5775 GCF_056400485.1 Roseateles sp. P5_B10 | reverse complement strand
GTCTTCGCCGTGCATCAGAGCGACGCGACGCTGGACGCCATGGACGCCTGGAACAAGGGTACCCATGGCAGGAGCGGCCTCATCGACCGCGTCAAGGCCTCCACCGTCTCCGAGGCCGAGGCCGCCGCCCAGACCATCGCCTTCCTGAAGCAATACGTGCCCAAGGGCAAGAGCCCGATGGCCGGCAACAGCATCTGCCAGGACCGCCGCTTCCTCGCCAACTACATGCCCGAGCTGGAGAGCTTCTTCCACTACCGCAACCTGGATGTGTCCACGCTGAAGGAACTGGCCAAGCGCTGGAAGCCCGCCGCGCTGGAGGGCTTCAAGAAGGCTCAGGCCCACACGGCCATGGCCGACATCCACGAGTCCATCGACGAGCTCGTCCACTACCGCACTCATTTCCTGAACCTGGCCTGACCGGGCCGCACGGCGCTTGCTGCACGCCGCTTTCGACTTCCCCCGCCACCCGCTGGCCCGCGAGGACGGCGAGCGGCTGCGCGGCTGCTGGGCCACGCCGCCGACGCGCTGGCTGAGGGCGACGCGGCTGGATGAGGTGCGCGGCGTCATCGCCGAGGCCGAAGCCGCGGCACGAGCCGGCGCCTGGGTCCTTGGGGGGCTGCGTTACGAGGCCGCCGCGGTTTTCGACGCCGCACTGAAGACGCACGGCGCCACCGCGCCGCTGGCCGAGTTCGCTGTCTACGAGTCGCCCCCTGAGCCCTGGCCGGAGCTGCCTCCAGCCTACAGCGGCTTCCTGGGCTGGAATGACGCCGAGCCGGACGGCACGGCAGCCATCGAGCGCATCCGCACCTACATCCGTGACGGCGATTGCTACCAGGTCAATCTGACCACCCGGCTGCGCGCGGCGGCCGGCGCGCTGGACGCCGAGCAGCTCTTCCTCGCCCTGCACGCCAGCCAGCCCGGCGGCTTCAGCCTGTTCTTGCGCGAAGCCGGCGCGGCCAGCGTGTCACCCGAACTCTTCTTCGACTGGCGTCCCGTGCCCGGTGCCAAGGCGAGCTGGCTGTTGGCGGCCCAGCCCATGAAGGGCACGGCGCCGCGCGGCCGCGACCGTGTCGACGACGAGGCGGCTCAGGCGCACCTGCGCACCAGCGAGAAGGAGCGCGCCGAGAACCTGATGATCGTGGACCTGCTGCGCAATGACCTCAGCCACGTCGCTCAGCTCGGCACCGTGCGCGTGCCGCGTCTGTTCGAGCTGCATGCGCTGCCAACGGTCTGGCAGATGACGTCCACCGTGACGGCCGTCAGCCGCGGCGGGTTGACGTTGGCCGATGCCTTCGCGGCACTTTTCCCCTGCGGTTCGGTGACCGGCGCGCCCAAGATCCGCGCGATGCAGATCATCCGCGAGCTGGAGCCGACGGCGCGGGGTTGGTACTGCGGCGCGCTGGGCCTGATCCAGCCCGGCGGCGTTGCCACCTTCAATGTGCCCATCCGCACTGTCGAGTTCCACGGCGAGGCGCTGACTTGTGGCATCGGCAGCGCCATCACATTGGACAGTGAGCCTGCTGCCGAAATCGCCGAATGGCGGGCCAAGTCGCGCTTCCTGGCCCGCGCCGAGGCGCCCGTCGAGGCGCTGGAGACGCTGCGGCTGGAGGGCGGCGTGGCGGTGCGCGGCGACGCTCACCTGGCCCGCATGCAGCGCACGGCGCGCCACTTCGGCCTGCGCTTCTCGCTGGCCGAGGCGCGGGCCCACCTGAAGGCAGTGGCGGAGGCCCACGCACAAGGCAGCTGGCGCCTGCGCCTGACCGGCGACGCCGAGGGGCGCCTGCATCACACGCTGGCCGCCTTCACTCCGATGGCCGAGCCGGTGCTGCTGGCGCTGGCCGATCAGCCCATTCCCACGCTCGGTCCCAGTGCCGAGTTCCTGGCCCACAAGACGACACGTCGCGAGCTGTATGCCTTCGACAAGCCAGCCCAAGCCTTCGACGTCATCCTCTGGAACGAGGCGGGCGAGCTGACCGAATGCAGCTTCGGCAACCTTGCCCTGCGGCTTGACGACCAGTGGCTCACACCGCCGCTGGCCGCCGGGGTGTTGCCCGGCGTGCTGCGTGCTGAGCTGCTGGCCCTGGGCCGTCTCAAGGAAGCACGGCTGACCCGGCAGGATCTGGCCCGTGCCGAGGGCCTGGCCTTCTTCAACAGCCTGCGCGGCTGGCTAGTTGCCGAGTTGACGTAAGGCCCGCATCAGCGCCATCGCGTCCTCGCCCGGCCGCGCTGGCAGCTTGGTGTAGACCGAGCTGTCCGCCGTGCGCGCCATCAGGCCTTGGGTGACGAGATCACGGCGCAGCGTGCAGTAGTCGCCGAAGCAGTGCCAGGCCKTCAGGATCTGGTTGACCTCGCGCTCGCGGTAAGGCCGCTTGGCGTCGAAGCGCATCCACAGGCCCCACAGGGCCATCAACTGCAGCGAGCGCTTGACGGGCAGCCGCTGCAGCCGGCCCTGATCGTCGAACAGGCGCAGCGTGCGGCGAACGATGTCGCTGTGTTCCGCACGGGCAGGGGTGGTGGTCCGCGGCAGGGCCGGCGGACGCGCCTTCAGCATCTGCAGATTGCGATGCCCGGCTGCGCGGGCCAGCATGTTCAGCAGGGTCTGGTGGCCTGGCGTGGCGGGGTGCGCCAGCAACTGCGTGCGCAGAGACTTGGTGAAGGTGGACAAGTCGTCCACGACGAGGGGCAGGGATTCACGGGCCATGATGGCACTCCATGCGCACGCCAACGACGAAAGAGGCTGGGCTTGCCGACTTGCAGCCAGGGCGCACGCGAGGTTCACGTGAACGAAGGCGGTATGCGTGGCAGGTTCAGCTCGCGGCGGGTGCCGCGCGGCAAGGCCTGGGTGTTCTGCCGACCCGGGCCGCAAGTGTGCCAGAGCTCACACCCGCGCCTCAGGGGTGGATTCCGTGAAAACCCTGATCTGTGCTACAGTCGCAGCTTCGCTCGGTTCCAACCGAGCTTCGTACGTCTCCTCTGACCTCGTTCGGCCCGTAGTTCATACGGCTTCTCGAACACCCCTCGTGGATCGGTCGGCGGCGATGAAGCCGTCGCTTTGACTGTTCCCCCGTGCCGCACCCGACTGCAACCAGCAGCCCGAGCCGCCCGACACGAGCTTTCTCCCAGCGACTTTGACTGCTGAACGGCATGGTCTGTTCAGCGCCCGCGTGTCYGCCCTCACTGWTTTCCWGGCGGCATGGAYGGGCTTTTGACTGAAAGAACGACATGAGTTTCGATACCCTGGGCCTGAACGAAGTGGTCCTGAAGGCCGTGAAAGATTCCGGCTACGAGAACGCCACCGACGTGCAGACGCTCGCCATYCCCGCTGCCATCGCCAACAAGGACCTGATGGTCTCGGCGCGCACGGGCTCGGGCAAGACCGCCGCCTTCATCCTGCCGGCGCTGGAAAAGATCCTGGCCGCACGTGGCGACGACAGCAAGAAGCGCGAAAAGGGCAAGGTCTATGGCCCCAAGATCCTGGTGCTGGCCCCCACCCGTGAGCTGGCTATGCAGGTCGCCAAGGCCGCACAGACCTACGGCCGCTTCATCCCGGGCCTGAAGGTCGCCACCGTGCTGGGCGGCATGCCCTACCCGCTGCAGATCCGCCAGCTGATGGGCCCGCTGGACATCCTGATCGCGACCCCCGGCCGCCTGATCGACCACATCAACTCCGGCAAGTGCGTGCTGGGCAATGTCGAAATGCTGGTGCTGGACGAAGCCGACCGCATGCTGGACATGGGCTTCATCGACGACATCACGATGATCGCCGGCAATACCCCTGCCGAGCGCCAGACCGTGATGTTCAGCGCCACGTTCGCCGGCCACGTCGGCCGCCTCGCGCAGAACCTGCTGAAGGATCCGCAGCGCATCGAGGTGGCCAACCACACCGACACGCACGAGAACATCGAGCAGCGCCTGCACTGGGCCGACAACCCCCACCACAAGGACCAGCTGCTGGAGTCCATCCTGGCCCTGCCGGAGATGGAGCAGGCCGTCGTCTTCACCAGCACGCAGCGTGACGCCGACTGGCTGGCCGAGCGCCTGGCCGAGATCGGCCACTCGGTGGCGCCGCTGCACGGCGCGATGCCGCAAGGCAAGCGCAACCGCGTGCTGCAGGCTCTGCGCAGCAAGCAAGTGCGCGTGCTGGTGGCCACCGACGTTGCCGCTCGCGGCATCGACGTGCCGACCATCAGCCACGTCATCAACTACGGCCTGCCGATGAAGGCCGAGGACTATGTGCACCGCATCGGCCGCACCGGCCGTGCCGGCCGCCAGGGCCTGGCGATCACGCTGGGCCTGCGTGACGACGTGTCCATGATCCGCCGCATCCAGCAGTTCACGACGCAGACGATCCCCGTGCAGCAGATCGCCGGTCTTGAGCCCAAGACGCAAGAGCCGCGCATCTTCCCGCCGCGCCCGGCTGGTTCCTTCGACGACCGCGGCCCACGTGGCCACTTCGGTGGCGGCCGCCCTGGCTTCGGCAACAAGCCTTTCCGTCGTGAAGAGGGCAGCCGCCCCTTCCACGGTGGTGGCAAGCCTTTCAATCATGGTTCTGGCGGCCAGGACCGTGGCTTTGCGCCGCGCGATGACCGTGGCTTCGCTCCGCAAGGCGACAACCGTGGCTTTGCTCCCCGTGAAGATCGCGGTTTTGCGCCGCAGGGTGATAACCGCGGCTTTGCTCCGCGTGAGGATCGTGGTTTCGCACCGCGTGATGATCGCGGCTTCCAGCCCCGTGACGACCGTGGCTTCGCGCCGCGCGGCGAGCGCTCCTTCCAGCCGGCCGGCAAGCCCAGCTTCGGCGCCAAGCCGGCCTTCGGCGACCGCCGCCCGCCGAGCGGCCCGCGCAAGGGTGGCTTCGGCCGCTGATCCCGCGGCGGCATCTGCCGCCCCGGCGATGATGGAGGGCCCGCAGTGCGGGCCCTTTTTTATGACCAGTTCCAGCGACAAGCAGACCGGCACCCTCGTCCAGTGGGACGACGCCAAGGGCTATGGCTTCATCGCGCCCGACGGCGGCCCGGCCCGCCTCTTTGTCCATATCCAGGCCTTTGCCGCCCGCGCCGAGCGGCCGGTGGTGGGTGAGCGATTGAGCTTCCAGGCGGGTTCTGACGCCCAGGGCAAGCCGAGGGCGCTGGCCGTGCGGCCCATCAAGGCGCCGCCGCTACCCGCAGCGCCGCGCGATCGCAGCCGTGTGCTGCTGCTGGTGCCGGCCTTTGCCGGCTTTGTGCTGGCCTGCCATCTCCTCTGGGGCTTGCCGAACTGGCTCTGGGGCATCTATTCCGCCATGAGCATGGCGACCTTCATCGTCTATGCGCTCGACAAGCGGGCCGCCAGGCAGGGAGCTTGGCGCGTGGGCGAGAAGACCCTGCATGGGCTGTCGCTGGCCTGCGGCTGGCCGGGCGCGTTGCTCGCCCAGCAACTGCTGCGCCACAAGAGCGTGAAGCCGGCGTTCCGGCGCATCTACTGGCTGACGGTGATCCTCAACATCGCGGCCTTCGCTGCGGTCTTCACGCCGCTACTGAAAAGCTGAGTTCGCCCAAGCCCTCGAAGGCCAGCGTGCCGCGGGCCGCACCCGTCAGCGGATGCAACCCGCCCCAGGCGCCGGTCGTCACGATGGTGCCGGCTGGCAAGGTAGCGCCATGGCGCGTGGCATGGCGCAACCAGGCCGGCAATACGGCGGCTGGATCGGCCAGGGAATGCCCACCACGGCGGACGACATCGGGCTGGCTGGCGAGGCTGAGACGCCATTCGAGCTGAGCCCACCGCAACGGGCGATAGGGT
>NZ_JBFULE010000317.1:0-5782 GCF_056400485.1 Roseateles sp. P5_B10 | reverse complement strand
GCGTTGTTCACGCCATACAGGCCCAGCAGCAGCCGCCCCACCGGGTTGGCTGAGCGGCGGCAGTAGTCGAGCAACTGCTCGCGGTCGGCGTAACGCGGCGGTGTCAGGTCCTGCTCGAAGGCGTCGAGCAGGTCATGCAGCAGGGGCGGCTGCAGCCGGTGCATTTCTCGCGCCAGCGGTGCGTAGACGTGGGGCCAGCGCGACGACGGTGCCTGGCCGGCCACCACGGCGTCCAGGTCGGCCCGATAGTCGCGCAACGCCTGAGCGCGCTCAGCCGTGGAAGCGTCGCCCTCGTCGGCCAGATCGTCCGCCGTGCGTGCAAAGTGATAGATCGCGACGACTGCCGGCCGCAGCGCGGGCGGGCACAGCACGGAGGCAACAGGAAAGTTCTCGTAGTGGTCGACGCTGCTCAAGCTTTTTCTCAAGTTCCGCTTGCAAAGCCCGGATATGTCAACGAGGTTTGACAGTTGTCACAGGGTCTGAATACATTACTGACCCGCCGGTCATTAAATTTTAGGCCGGCCGTTCCATCTGCCGAGGTCTGCATGCCCCATCTTCTGCGTCTCGCTCCGCCCCTGCTGTCGGCAGCGCTGCTTTTTGCACTGTTGTCAGGTTGTGGCAAGCAGCCCGCCGCTCCCGAGCCGGAACGCGCGGTGCGCACACAACTCGTCAGCGCGGGCGCGGCCAGTGCCAGTCATGAGTATGCGGCCGAGGTGAAGGCGCGAGTCGAATCACGCCTGTCTTTCCGTGTCAGCGGCAAGCTGCTGAGCCGGGCGGTGAATCTGGGCGACACGGTCAAGCCGGGCCAGGTGCTGGCCCGCATCGACGCCCAGGACCTCAGGCTGGCTGAGGCTGCCGCGAGTGCTGCCGTCATGGCCGCGCGCACCAACCGCGATCAGGCCGGCGCCGACTACAAGCGCTTCGTCGACCTGCAGCGCCAGGGCTTCATCAGCGCCGCCGAACTGGAGCGACGCGACTCCGCCTTCAAGGCGGCCCAGGCCCAGCTGGAACAGGCCAAAGCCCAGTCAGATGTGCAGGGCAACCAGTCCGGCTACGCCCAGCTGACGGCCGATGGCGCCGGCGTCGTGACCGGCGTCAACGCCGAGCCCGGCCAGGTGCTTGCGGCCGGCACGCCGGTCGTGAGCGTGGCGCTGGATGGCCCGCGTGACCTCGTCTTTTCAGTGCCCGAGGATCAGGTCGCCCGCGTGAAAGCCGCAGCCGGTGTGGCCGGTGCGCTGAAGGTGCGCCTCTGGGGCGCCGACAAGACCTACCCGCTGACGCTGCGCGAGGTGTCTGCCGCGGCCGATCCGGTCACGCGCACCTTCCTCATCAAGGCCGACGCCGGCAAGCTGGACGTCAGGCTGGGCCAGTCCGCCACCGTCGTGCTGGAGCTGCCGCAGATGGCCGGCGTCATCAAGCTGCCCCTCGCGGCCGTGCTGCAGCAAAGCGGCAAAAGCTCGGTGTGGGTGCTGGATGGCGCGTCGATGACGGTCAAACCGGTGGCGGTGCAGATCGGGGGCGCCGAAGGCAACGATGTTGTCATCGCCGGCGGGTTGACGGCTGGCCAGGAGGTCGTCGTCGCGGGTGTGCATGTGCTGAACCCGGGCCAGAAGGTCAAGCGCTATGTGCCGCCGCGCACCGTGAATGCGCCGGCGGCCCCTGCGGCCTCACGCTGAGCCGGGGCGCACATGAATTCCCCGATCACCAAGGAACTCCGCGTCGGCGGCTTCAATGTCTCGCGCTGGGCGCTGGAGCATCCGGCCCTGACGCGCTACTTGATGGTGGTGCTGATGCTGATGGGCTTCGTGGCCTATTTCCAGCTAGGCCAGGACGAGGACCCGCCGTTCACCTTCCGCGCCATGGTCATCCAGGCCTTCTGGCCGGGCGCCACGGCCCAGCAGATGGCCGACCAGGTCACCGACAAGATCGAGAAGACGCTGCAGGAGGTGAACCACGCGGACAAGATCCGCTCGTACACCAAGCCCGGCGAGTCGCTGACGGTCTTCCAGGTCAAGGACAACACGCCGCCCAAGGAAGTCGCCGACCTCTGGTACCAGACGCGCAAGAAGATCGGCGACATGCGCAGCTCGCTGCCCGCGGGTGTGCTGGGCCCCGTGTTCAATGACGAGTTCGGCGACGTTTACGGCTCCATCTATGCGCTGTCGGCCGACGGCTTCAGCCGCGAGGAGCTGCGTGAGCACGCCGACCGCGTGCGCCAGGCCCTGCTGCAGGTCAAGGACGTGGCCAAAGTCGAGATCTTTGGCGTGCAGCCCGAGAAGGTCTTCATCGAGATTTCGCAAAAGCGCCTGGCCCAGCTGGGCCTGGATTTCAGCCAGGTCATCAACCAGATCGGCACGCAGAACGCCGTCGAGGGTGCAGGGGTGCTGAACGCCGGCAGCGCCAACTTCCAGGTGCGGGTGCAGGGTCAGTTCACGACGGCCCAGGCCCTGGCCGAGGTGCCCATCCGTGCCATCAACCCGCAGACCGGCGTGGCCAGCCAACTGCGCCTGGGCGACATCGCCACCATCAAGCGCGAGTACGTCGACCCGCCGGCCACCAAGGTGCGCCACCAGGGCAAGGAGGTGCTGGCCCTGGGCGTATCCATGGCCAAGGGGGGCGACATCATCGCGATGGGCAAGGCGCTGAACATCGCGCTCAAGGGCATCGAGCGCGAACTGCCGGCGGGCATCCAGCTCGAGCAGGTGCAGGACCAGCCCAAGGCCGTCACCACCTCCGTCGGCGAGTTCGTGCACGTGCTGATCGAAGCCGTCGTCATCGTGCTGGCGGTCAGCTTCATCGCGCTAGGTTTTCACACCAAACCGCTGCGCATCGACATCTGGCCCGGCCTGGTCGTGGGCATCACCATCCCCTTGGTGCTGGCCATCACCTTCACGACGATGTTCTATTGGGGCGTCGGCCTGCACAAGATCTCGCTCGGGTCGCTGATCATCGCGTTGGGCCTGCTGGTGGACGACGCCATCATTGCCGTCGAGATGATGGTGCGCAAGCTCGAAGAGGGCTACGACAAGATGCACGCCGCCACTTTCGCCTACGACGTGACGGCCATGCCCATGCTSACCGGCACGCTGATCACGGCSGTSGGCTTCCTGCCSATCGGTCTGGCCAAGTCGACGGTGGGTGAATACACCTTCGCGATCTTTGCGGTGACGGCCGCGTCGCTGATCATCTCCTGGGTCGTCTCGGTCTATTTCGTGCCCTATCTCGGCGCCTTGCTGCTGAAGAGCAAACCGGCGGCGGACGGCGAAGTGCATGAGCTCTTCGATACGCCCTTCTACAACCGCTTCCGCGGTGTGGTGCGCTGGTGCGTGGAGAACCGCTGGAAGACCATCGCCATCACGCTGCTCGTGTTCGCGCTCGGGATCTTCGGCATGGGCAAGGTGCAGCAGCAGTTCTTCCCCGATTCGAGCCGCCCCGAGGTGCTCGTCGACCTCTGGCTGCCCGAGGGTTCGACCATCCAGGAGACGGAGCTTCTCGCCAAGCGCTTCGAGGCGCGCATGCTCAAGGAGCCAGGCATCGCCAGCGTGACGAGCTGGGTCGGCTCCGGTGTGCCGCGCTTCTATTTGCCGCTGGACCAGATCTTCCCGCAGGCCAACGTCACGCAGTCCATCCTGCTGCCCAAGGACCTGACGGCGCGCGAGGAGTTGCGCAAGCGCTTGCCGGCCGTGCTGGCCGAGGAGTTCCCGGAGGCGCGCGGCCGCGTCAAGCTGCTGCCCAATGGCCCGCCGGTGCCCTACCCGGTGCAGTTCCGCGTGACCGGTGCCGACCCCAAGATCGTGCGCGACTGGGCCGACAAGGCCAAGGACATCCTGCGCACCAGCCCCAATATGCGCGGCGTCAATGACAACTGGAACGAGAACGTCAAGATGCTGCGCCTCAAGGTCGACCAGGACAAAGCGAGGGCGCTGGGCGTCACGAGCCAGAGCCTGGCGCAGTCGGCGCGCACCCTGCTGTCGGGCAGCGTCATCGGCCAGTACCGTGAAGCGGACAAGCTGGTCGACATCGTGCTGCGCCAACCGCTGGACGAGCGCGCCGTCATCACCGACATCGCCAACGCCTATGTGCCGACCAGCACCGGCCGCTCCATTCCGCTGACGCAGATCGCCAAGGTCGAGTTCGACTGGGAGCCTGGCGTCATGTGGCGCGAGGGCCGTCTCTACGCCGTCACGGTGCAGGGCGACGTCGCCGAGGGCCTGCAGGGCGCAACGGTGACCAAGGAGGTCTGGCCCCAGCTCGACGAACTGCAGAAGAAGATGCCGGTCGGCTACGGCATCCAGATCGCGGGTGCCGTGGAGGAAAGCAGCAAGGGCACAGGCTCGATCGGCGCGGGCGTGCCGATCGCGCTCTTCATCATGCTGACGCTGCTGATGCTCCAGCTGCACAGCTTCGTCCGCGCGGCACTGGCATTCCTGACGGGCTTCTTCGGTATCGCCGGCGTTGCGTTCGCGCTGTTGGTGCTGAACCGACCGTTTGGCTTTGTCGCCTTGCTGGGCGTGATCGCACTGTTCGGGATGATCATCAGAAATTCCGTGATCCTCATCGACCAGATCGAGCAGGACCGTGCCCGAGGTGTGCCGGATTGGTCGGCCGTCGTGGAGTCGGCTGTGCGGCGTTTCCGTCCTATCGTGCTGACGGCCGCCGCGGCGGTGCTGGCCATGATTCCGTTGTCGCGCAGCGTCTTCTGGGGGCCGATGGCCGTGGCCATCATGGGCGGGCTCATCGTCGCAACTGCGTTGACACTGCTCGCGCTGCCGGCGATGTATTCCGTGGTCTTTCGCGTCATGCGCCCTGAGGAGCACAGCCGGCTGCACAGCCGCTTCGTTGACAGCGAAATTCCTGGCCAGGCCTGACGAGGCGCAAGCCTTTTCGTCAGGGTTTTGCCGCCCCGTGGACCGGGGCGGCGGGCAAGCCACGCAGGATCGCTACAATCGCCGGTTTGCCGAATCGCCTACGGGGTTGCTCTTGAGCAACCCAATCAGAACCAACCCGTTGCGCGGGTGGCGAAATTGGTAGACGCACCAGGTTTAGGTCCTGACGCCTTCACGGGCGTGCCGGTTCGAGTCCGGCCCCGCGCACCACTGTCAACAACCGTTCTCCCGAGTCCATCATGGCCGTCACCGTCGAAACCCTGGAAAAGCTGGAACGTCGCATCACCTTGCACGTCGCGGCCGCTGAGATCAACAGCGAAGTCGAAGCCCGCCTGAAAAAGCTGGCCCGCACCGTCAAGGCCGACGGCTTCCGTCCCGGCAAGGTGCCGATGAACGTCGTCGCCCAGCGCTATGGCTACTCGGTGCAGTACGAAGTCGTCAACGACAAGCTCGGCGCCGCCTTCAACAACGCCGCCAACGAGGCCCAGCTGCGCGTCGCTGGCGCGCCGCGCATCGAGCAGAAGAACGAAGCGCCTGAAGGCCAGATGGCCTTTGACGCGACCTTCGAGATCTACCCTGAAGTCAAGATCGGTGATCTGGCGGCTGCGGAAGTCGAACGCGTCACCAGCGACGTGACCGATGAAGCCATCGACAAGACCATCGAGATCCTGCGCAAGCAGCGCCGCAGCTTCGCCCAGCGCCCGGCGGCCGACGTGGCCCAGGTTGGGGACCGCGTCACTATCGACTTCGAAGGCAAGATCGACGGCGAGCCCTTCGCCGGCGGCAAGGCCGAGGGTTTTCAGTTCCTGATCGGCGAAGGCCAGATGCTGGAGCAGTTCGACGCCGCCGTGCGCGGCATGAAGTCGGGCGAGAGCAAGACCTTCCCGCTGCAGTTC
>NZ_JBFULE010000316.1:0-5788 GCF_056400485.1 Roseateles sp. P5_B10 | reverse complement strand
GCTTCGTGCAGCACTTGGGCCAGGGCCAGCAGCAGCAGGCCGAAGAGCAAGGCGAGATAGTGATCACCCGACAGGCCGAACCACAGCTGGCGCTCGCCCTTGGGGTTGCCCCAGGTCAGCGCGAGGATGGCCAGCGTCTGGCCCAGCGGCTGGGCGGCTGCCAGGGCGCACAAGCCCAGGCCGAGGCGGCGCAGATGCTGGGCCGGCCGGCGCGCCAGCAACTCGCCCTGGGCGAAGCAGCCGAACAGCGACCACATCTGCCACAGCGCGAACAGGCTTGCCAGCGTGGGCAGCATGGAGGCTGCAAGGCCCCACAGCCGCGTGCCCATGTCGAGCTGTATGCGGCTGAGGTTCCAGGTGCGTGCTGCCACGTYAGCCACCCAATCGGCCTCGGCCCAGAAGATGAAGGGCAGGGTGCCGATGACCACGACGCCGAACAGGCAGAGCAGCCGCACCACCCAGGCCAGGCGGCGGATGCGCCGTAAACCATCGGCAGAAAAGGAGTCGGGCATGGTGGCCTAGGGCAAACACGGAAAACTTACTGTAAAACAATAATTGCTTGCTGTGATGGAGTAAGTTTTACCTCCCCGAGAATGAAGGGATGAGCAAGAAGATCGCCCATGTCAGCGAAACCCCGGCAACCCAGGCGCTGAAGCGTGCCGGCGTCGCCTTCACCGAGCACGTCTACGACTACGTCGAGCACGGCGGCACGGCCGAGTCGTCCAAGCAGCTGGGCGTCGAGGAGCACGCCGTCGTGAAGACCCTGGTCATGCAGGACGAGAAGGCCGAGCCGCTGATCGTGTTGATGCATGGCGACTGCACGGTCAGCCTGAAGGAGCTGGCACGGCAGATCCCCTGCAAGAAGGTCGAGCCCTGCAAGCCCGAAGTGGCGCAGCGCCACAGCGGCTACCAGGTCGGTGGCACCTCGCCATTCGGCGTGCGCAAGGCCATGCCGGTGTTTGTCGAGGCTTCGATCCTGGCGTTGCCGAAGATCTGCATCAATGGCGGCCGGCGCGGCTATCTCGTCGGCATCGAGCCAAAGGTCCTGACCGAGCTGCTGGATGCGCGGCCGGTGACCTGCGCGAACTGACCCGGCTCGGGCGCGCGGCTTGCCCGGCAGGCGGCCATGTGGGCCACCGTCCTCCAGACCCTGCAGTCCGAGTTCTCTGATGCGCCCGATGTGGAGCAGGTCACCCGCCTCACGACGCGGCTGCTGCTCGCGGCGCTGCTGGGTGGTGTGCTCGGTTATGAGCGCGAGCAAAAGGGCAAGGCGGCCGGCATCCGCACACACATGCTGGTGGCCATGGGCGCTGCCTTGTTCGTGCTGGTGCCGCAGCTCGGCGGCATGTCCGTGGCGGACATGAGCCGGGTCATCCAGGGCATCGTCACCGGCATCGGCTTCCTCGGCGCCGGGGCCATCATCAAGCACCGCACCGAGGAAGACACCCAGGGACTGACGACGGCGGCCGGCATCTGGATGACGGCAGCGATCGGCGTGACCTGTGGCCTGGGCCGGGAGACGACGGCGCTGATCAGCGCGCTGCTGGCCCTGGCGGTTCTTGCGGTGCTGCCGCGGCTGGTCGGCCGGGGCAGGCGCTGAGCGTTCGCGGTCTCGTCCTACCGGATGCCTGGCAGGCGCTCGCGAAACTGCCTTCGATGTCGACGCGAACCTCCGCCATGAACGGCCGTGAGACGCTGGACCTGGCGTACTCCCAGTTGGAGGCCCTGCTGCCCAGGCGTGCCGCGCGCTGCCTGGCCTGGTTGCACAGCCCTCKCGGGGTGTGGGTGCGCATCCCGGCTGGCTTGCTGTGCATCGCCGCGTCGGTGTTCTGGTTTCTGCCCATCATCGGCATCGAATGGTTGCCGCTGGGCTTGCTGTTGCTGGCGGAGGACCTGCCGTTCCTGCGCAAGCCGGTGGGGCGCTTCATCCTGTTCCTGCTGGAGCAGGGGCGGCGGCTGCAGGTCTGGTGGCGGGCCCGGCAGCATTGACACGGCCGGGCTGCACGACAATGCCGCCCCATGCAAACCGTCCTCCCTCTGCTGGCCGCCCTCGTTGGCTACCTTGTCGGCTCGCTGTCCTTTGCCGTCATCGTCAGCCGCGCCATGGGCCTGTCGGACCCGCGCTCCTATGGCTCGGGCAACCCTGGCGCCACCAACGTGCTGCGCTCGGGCAACAAGGCCGCGGCCATCCTGACGCTGGTGTTCGATGCGCTCAAGGGTTATCTCCCCGTGCTGGCCGTGCTGATCTGGGGCCCCAGGTACGGCCTTGGCGAGGGCACGGCGGCGCTGGTGGGCCTGACGGCCTTCCTTGGCCATCTGTGGCCGGTGTTCTTCAGGTTCCAGGGCGGCAAGGGTGTGGCCACGGCGGCCGGCGTCATCTTCGGGCTCAACCCCCTGCTAGGGGTTGCGACGCTGGCGACCTGGCTCATCATTGCCTGGTTCAGCCGCTATTCGTCCCTGGCCGCCATCGTGTCGGCCGCCTTCGCGCCGATGTATCAGTTGCTCATTTGGGAAGCCGGCCCGGCCGCGCTGGCCCTGATCATCATGGGCTTGCTGCTGGTGTGGCGCCACTCGGCCAACATCAAGAAATTGCTGGCCGGCACCGAGAGCAAGCTCGGGCACAAGGCAGAGAAAGCTGCGCCGGCATCGCATCCCGTCAAATCCACCAAGCACCGGAAGAAAGCATGACCGCCTCCACCCCCGTTGAACGTTTCGACATCGGCGCCCGCCTGTCGGAGATGGCCGTGTACAACGGCGTCGCCTATCTGGCCGGCCAGGTGCCCGAGGACGCCAGCGCCGACGCCACCGGCCAGACGGCCCAGGTGCTGGCCGCCATCGACAAGCTGCTGGAGCGCGCTGGCACCGACAAGAGCCGCATCCTGCGCGCCCAGATCTACCTGGCTGACCGCGCCGACTTCCCCGGCATGAACGCCGCCTGGGACGCCTGGGTGTCGGCCGGCCACACGCCGCCGCGCGCCACCGTCATCGCCGGCCTGGCGCGGCCAGAGTGGAAGGTGGAGATCGTCATCACGGCGGCGGTCTGAAGGGCTACGCCGGTGCGCCCTGTGCGCGCCGGCGCCAGAACTCCGCGTCGATCAGCTGCTCCRCCCCGGTGCGTGCGTTGATCAGCCAGAACTGACGCCCGTCGGCGCTGATGCGCGCCACCTCGCCCACCTGCCGCCCGGCGGCCACGCGCCGCCCCAGCGCATTGGCGGGAAAGCCCGGCTCGCGCGCCAGTTCCTGCAGAGGCAGGGCGTCCCGGGTGTCGCCGGCCAGGCGCAGCCGCTGCACCAGCGGCGCCAGCAGCGGGCTGGCCGCATCGGCGGGCGACACGAACAGCACCAGCTTGGCCTGCGCCCGGCTCAGCGCGACGTTGAGCAGGCGCTGTGCCTCGTCGCCGTGCAGGAAGGGCTGGGCGCCATCCGCGGGGTCGAACAGCACCACCGGCGCCTCGCTGCCCTGGGCGCGGTGCACGGTGCTGACCCGCAGCGCCTCCGGCAGGCCGCGCGCACGCAGCCGCTGGCGGATCAGCGCCCGCTGCGCACGGAACGGCGTCAGCACGATCAGCTCCTCGGCCTGCCATGAGCCGCTGGCCAGCGCACGCTCCACCAACTCGGCAATGGCTTCGGCCGATTCGCGCCGCACCGGCCCGCGCTCCGCGGCCGACCAGCCGCCATCCGTCTTCAGGTGGTGGACATGCACATGCACGTTGGCGCCGATGTCGCCCAAACTGCGTTGGCGAGCAGCCTGCCAGTGGGCCGAAGCCTCGGCGTCTGCTGCCACGCGCAGTGCGCCGTCGTAGAACAGCTGGCTGACCAGCTCGCCGATCGGCGGCGCCATGCGCGACTGTTCGTCCAGCAGCGCGACGGACGGCCCGCGCGGCATCTCCGTAAACGCCGAGCGGCCCAGCCAGCGCCGGGCCAGGCGGTCGTCGCTGCGCAGCACGGGCGACAGCTGCTGGGGGTCACCCGCAAACAGCCGGGCGCGGCCCAGCGGCATCAGCACGAGGGCATGCGCCAGGCTCACCTGGCTGGCTTCGTCGAACACCAGCAGGTCGAAGGGCGGTTCGCCATCGGGCTGCAGCTCGCGCAGCGTCTTCAGCGTGAAGGCTGCGCGCGTCGTCGTCATGCTGGCCAGGCGGCAGCGTTGCAGTACCTTCAGCGAAGCGGCGCGCAGCTCGTCGCGCAGTGCGGCGACGCGGTCGGCCCAGGCCTTGAGCGCGAGCGAATCACGGGCTGATGGCCGCTGGCCTTCGGTACGGGCCAGGCGGGTGATGAGATCGCGGTCCTGCGTCGGAATCAGGTGCTCGCGGCCTTCGTAGGCCGCGGCGTTGAAGCGTGTGCCCAGGCGCTGCACTTCGGCGCGCAGGTGCTCGCGGCGGCCCTTGTGCAAGGCCTTGTCGACGGCCAGCGTGGCCTGGTCCACGGCCTGGTTGGTGGTGGACAGCAGCAGCACGCGAGCGTGCGGGTGGCGGTCCAGGTACTCAGCCAGCAGCACGCCCAGCGTCGTCGTTTTGCCCGTGCCCGGTGGCCCCCACAGGAAACCGCTGCTGTGGCCCGCCAGCGCTAGCGCTGCGCGTTGCGCCGGGCGCAGCCAGCGGAAGGGCTCGCCGGTCAATGCCGTGCCGCCGTGCAGAGGTTGTGGGTTCGACAGGTCGGGCAGGCAGGCMAGCGCCTGTTCGGCCCAGGGCGTGTCCCACCACGCATCGGCCACGGCGTTCAGGAAGCGCGTCGGGTAGAGGCGGAGCAGGTGCCCGGCCGGCGGCGGCGGGCCGCTGGCGTTCTGCAGCACGAGCTGGTCGTCCTCGGCCAGCACGGCCAGCACGCTGGCGCCGCCTTTGCTCGGCGCGCCCCACCACGCAGAGGCGCCGTCCAGGCTGTCGTCCAGCAGCGCCTGCGCCGAGGCCACACCCGGCCGCTGGCCCTCGGCGAACACATAGCCCGGCTCCAGCGTCACCCGCCACAGCACGCCGTCGCGCTCGCTGTGCAGCACCTTGAAGTCGTAGTACTCGGGCGTGGCCGAAAGCTCGGCGTTCAGCGCCGCGCGGAGGTCGGCGAGGCTCATTGCAGGGGGGCGGATTCGGGGAGGCGGATTCGGGGAGGCGGCACTGTAGCGGCCTCCTCGCTCAGAATGTGTTTTTCGGCGGCTGGAAGTTGGCGGGCAAGGCCGTGGGGGTCAGCTCCAGTGCGAACTTTTCGTCCGAGCCGGCGCGGGTCATCTCGATGCGGGCCTTCTGACCCCAGGCCGACATCACGCTGGGGTGGCCGAGTTCCACGCCCGGCTCGCCGTGGCTGATGTGCGTCTTGATGAGCGCCGAGTCGCCGGCCTTCTTCGGCCACAGCGTGATCGATAGCGGCTCCTTCACCCAACCTGGCTCGTCGCCGGCCATGGCTTCGAGCCGCAGCATCACACGCTCGCCGTCGCGGCCGATGACGCGTGCCTCGACGGTCGACTTGTCGCCACCCTGGCTGCGCTCCACCTTCAGCTGCAGCTCGATGAAGCCGGCGCCGGCTGCGAGAGGTGGGCTTTCCGCCGCATAGGCCAGAGTGGAGACGGCGGCCACGCCGGCTGCGAGCAGCAGCGCGCGGCGGCGGTTCAGGGGTAGGGGGCGGTGCAGCATCGCGATCCTTTCGACGAGAGGGTGGGAGCTGCCCCAGCGGCTGGCCAGCGGCGCGCCGTGGGGCGTGAGATCGTGGGCGGCGAGCAGGGCTCGCGTGTAGTCGGCCAGCGCGCCGGGCCGGGCCGCCAGCACGGCGGCATCGCAGGCCAGTTCCTGGTCCGCCTGCAT
>NZ_JBFULE010000315.1:0-5792 GCF_056400485.1 Roseateles sp. P5_B10 | reverse complement strand
CGGGCACGCTGCTGCTGGTGTCGATCGCCATCGGCCGCGCCGTCAGCGGCAACGCAGTCGCGGCCTGGGCGGTGGTGGCCTGCCTGGCCTTGCTGGCGGCAGCAGCACTGGGCTATGTCGGGCAGCGTCTCGTCATCGATGCCGTGCAGGACGGGCTGACCCATGTGCGCGAGYGGCTGGTGGAGCGGCAATTGGACTTGCCGGTGGACATCGTGCATCAACAGGGCGTCGAGCCTTTCGTGATGGCGATGACGCGCCATGGCGAGCTGCTCGGTCAGATGGCCCGGGCCTGTTTCGGCACCCTGCTGCCCGGAGCCATGCTGGTGCTGCTGTGCCTGGGCGGCATCGCGGCGATGCTGCCGGCGCTGGCCGTGCCGCTGATCCTCGCACTGGCGCTGCTGGGGCTGACACGGCGACAGCTTTCACGTCGCCTGGCAGGCCAGATGGCTGGCGCGCACGCTGCCATCGACCAGTTGTATGAGCAGTTGGGCGGTACCGTCCTGCGCCACGAGCTGGCGGTCAGCCAGGCGAACGAACATCACGAGCGTCAAGCCTGCCGGCAGAGCGTTGCGCGCACCCATGCGTTGACGCGTGCGCTGGCCAGGATGCAGACCTTTGCAGCCGAGCTCGACGCGCTGGTGCTGGGCCTGGCGCTGCTGGGCCTCGTCGTCTGGTTGACCATGGCCGGCGGTGCCGCAGTGTCGGGCGCGCAGCTGGCGTCGGTGCTGTTCCTGCTACTGGCGCTGCGCGGCGCCTTGCAGAGCCTGTTGCGCGCGTCGCAGGAGATGGCTCAGGGCGTGCCGGCGCTGGACAGCATCGAGCAGCTGCTGGCCATGCCGCCTGGGCCGGCGCATCACGGCCGTGTACCGCCGACGCACTGGCGCATGACGCTGGAAGGCGTGAGCCACCGCGCCGGCAAACGAATGCTGGTTCGCGACGTCGATCTTGCCCTGGAGCCCGGGCGCGTGACCGTGGTGACCGGCGCCAACGGCGCGGGCAAGACGACGCTGTTGCGTCTGCTGCTCGGTCTGGCCGAAGCCGATGGCGGCGCGATCCGTGTCGATGGCGTGCCGTGGGCGCAGATTGATCGGTCGGCGTTCCGGCGCGGCCTGGGCTACCTGCCGCAGAACGCCGTGCTGTTCGCCGGCACTGTCTACGACAACATGGCCTATGCGGCGCCCGGTGTCACGCCACAGGCCGTGCAAAGCATGGCGCATGCGCTGGGTCTGGACGCGCGGCTGAGCGCGTGGGCCGACGGTCTGCACACCCGGTTGGGCCCGGGCGGCAGCCCGCTGTCCGGTGGCGAGCGCCAGCGGGTGGCCCTGGCCAGGGTGCTGCTGCGCGCGCCGCGGCTGCTGATCCTGGACGAGCCGACCAACCACCTCGACGGCGCCAGTTCACAGGCCCTCGTCAGCCTGCTGCGCCAGGCGCCCGGCCGCCCCGTGGTGTTCATCGTCAGCCACGATCCAGCCCTCATCGCCCAGGCGGACCAAGTATTGGAGATGGTCGCCGGGCGGTTACAAGCGCGAGGTCCCGTGCCCGGCACTTCGCCAGCCGGGTAGCACGTGCCGCAATGCATTTCCGGCTCGCCAAAGTGACGAACTTCCTTCCCGTTGTGGCGCTCTACAAGGGCGCCAGCACTTCGCAGCCCCGCTGACTGCGCCGCAGCCATTCAATGTAGGTCCCGCTCATGTGGGCGAGCTGCCGCCCTGAGAGCCCGGCTTCGTGCTCGATGCGAGCAATGAACAATACATGCGAGCCGATTCGCTCGACCCTCTCAACGGAGAGTTCACGAACGAGCCCTGCCTGATCCAGCACGGGAAGCCCGAATAGCGGCGACGACGAGATCGGCACGGTCAACTTGTTCAGGTCAAGCGTGGGCTGGCGATGCCGGTTTCCGAGGGCGTAGACGGCCTCAAGCAGCTCGGCGGGCGCGCTGCTCATGGCAATGCGCTTGGAGGCTTCCATGAGCGCAACGCCCGGACTCGTTGCGCGCAGGGCCAGCAGGTACTCGCCCGACGACAGCGCGCCCACGAGGTCCATGGGGAACAGGTCCTCCCGCTCGTCGTGCCCCACGCCCACGAGAAAAACCGGCCTCGCCACGATGTAGTAGGCATTCAGCGCGCGCAGGTCTCGCGCAGACATGCGAAGCGCATCACCTCGCCGAGCAGCGGTCCGCGCGTTTTGCCAGGCCAGCAAGTACCGGAGCCACAAGGTGGGTCGCGGCAGGCAGCGGTTCATCGTGCGCGCCACTTCGAAAAGGTACAGGGCGCCCTGCTTCATCGGCAGCATTCCGACCGATTTCAATGCCAGCCGCGCCAAGGGTGTGGTTTCAGAATTCGGCGGGTAGATCTCCAGCCATGGGCACGGCGCAAGGGCACCTTGATCGACATTCTTCGCCGCCAAGCGGACCCCCAGAACGAAGGGGCGCATGGACACGGGACAGTGGTCGCCACTGACGTCAACGGGCCCGCTGGGCAGCCCTCGCAGCACCACTCGAAGTGCAAACTCCGCAGAATCGGCATACACCACAGGCGCGTAGCGCAGGCCCTTACCGCTGCGCAACAAGGACAGCAAATGCCTCATGGCCGCCTGCGGAGAACGACAAACAGGAAGTTTGAATCGAGCGCCCCTAGCAGCGCGCTACGACTGGCTGCGCGAACCTCCACAAGGGCGAAATGAGGTTCCGCCGCTTCGCGTATGGCGCTGACGAAATGCCGGTAGGACGTGACCTTGCCATTCAACTCGATCGCTCCCGTCCGGACCGAACGCAATGCGCTTCGCCACCACCAGGCGTGCAGCATGTCTTGTCGGTAGAACGGATTGAGGACACTCGCCACCAGTGCCCCGTCCGGTTTCACATGCGACGCGAGCCGTTGCAGCAGCGGCTTGAGCTCGCGCACGTGGCTCAGCACGGCAAAGTTGGCGGAAATGGCTGCAACCGGAGGGCTTCCCTGAAGCGCGTTTTCCATTGCGGCCAGCGGGCCCACCGCCGGCGTGATGCGCCCAGCCGCAATCTCGTTGATACAACGCGCTCTCAGCACATCCACCATGCCGGGCGAGACGTCGTAGGCGATGACGCGGTGCCCACGCGCGGCATACCACGCCGCATCGGTGCCAGTACCGCAACCGAAATCCAGGATCACCCCGCCCGGCCCAGCGATGGACACCACGCGCTCACAGAACGACAACCGCACCGCCACGTTGTCGTCTCGGCCATCAACCAGGGCATCGTAGCCAGCCGCCGCACCATCGTAGAAGCGGGCCGTCGCGTCGGCGGGAGCGCCGCAAGGTGATGACAAGTCGGTTTTGAGTCGCGCCATGCGGGACATTTGGAGAGGAGCGTTGGGGGYGTGGGTTCCGCCGCGTTGACCAATGGTTCAACGCCTCGTGATGGAGAAGCCGCCGCCGCGCGCAAAGGCTTCGAAGGCGCGCTGCACTTCGGCGGGCCAGCCCGCCTTGCTGCCCACGTTGTTGTAGCCAGAGGACCACGTCGTCCGTTACTTGACTGGTCGGAAACGCCGGACGGGATTCCGGCGTCCACCCTTCGACGAGGCAAAGTGCTAGTGATGGTCCACCTCACGAACGCCGTGACCGACGCTTCACCAGCCACGGCAGCAGTGCTCCGCCGGCCGCGAGCAGGACCCACGAGCCGGGCTCGGGCACGGGTGAGATGCTGACGATGAAAGCCACGCTGTCGATGCTGGCACTGCCGGTCCCGTATGACAGCGCCGTGCCGTCTTCTCCCTCGACATAGCTGGCCGCGACCGTGAAGCCGGTCTGGAAGTCAGCGGCGGCCGGATCGAGCGGGACCATGGCGGTGAAGTTCTGATCGACCCACTGGAGCGGGCCGGGCAAGGACAGCCCCCCATAGCCGTTGCCCACCAGGGAGAAGCTGCCCTTCACCACGGCCTGAAGGCCGGTGATCTGGTAGCCCGGTTCCGCAGTGAATGACAGACCGGTGAACTGCAGCGTGGCCGCGACTTCAAACAATCCCTGGATACCACTGCCACCCACGCTGGCGTACATCTGCGGCTGGAAAGTGAAGCCGTCGCTGCCCGCCGTGTGCGTGACCTGCAGCGTTGGCAGGAACTGCGGGTTCACGCCGTAKTAGGCATCCGTGCCATTCACCAGCACTGCTTCGGCGTAGTAGGACGCGGCGCCGGTTGCGAAATTGGCCGACGCACGGCCGAGGTCAATGGTGCAGGGGTCGCTCGACCCATCGCAGGGCGCTGCCGCTGCTGAGGACGCCACGAATTGCAAGCTCAAAAGCAGGGCGATTGAGGGCAGTCTCCAGGATCTATGCATATGAATTCCTTCGGTTTCGGCGTTACGGTCGGGCCGAGGGAATCTAGTCAAATCGCGCGCCGGGCGCGAATTCAATCGTGGTGGGTGCCATTACCCGAACAGGGTGGTTGGCGCCATCAACAGTGACGATGCGGGCCGGGCTGGCGCTAGGCGGGGCGGTGTTTCCATGCGTCAATCCGCCGCTTCAGCGACATCGGAGATTGGCATGGCACGTTCACCCGCACTCGTTCTGGCCGCCTGCCTGTTGCTGATTGGGGCTGCCGCGCAAGCGGCGACGCCAAAATTCTCGGCCACGGCTTCGGCGGGCAGCGGCACCATCAATATCCCTGGCCCGACCGACTACCACTCCAACGCGGACACGGTGCCTGTCAGTTTCACGGCCACGTCTTCGCAGTTCGAAGCGGCCGGCGGCGGGGCGGCGGTGTCCACGGGGCTGGGCCGTTCCAATGCCTCTGCCTCCGCGGGGCTGGGCGCCTTGCATCTGCTGGCCGAAGCCAGCGCCAACCTGACCAGCACGAACGGCGCCGCGATGTACGCGAATGGCAGCAGTTCGGCCAACGGCAGCATTGACGACGCATTCACGATCAATGCCGTCAATTGCCAGAACCTGAGTCTGTGCGGCCCCGGCGCCTTGGGGCTGCTGACCTTCTCGATCGGTGCCTCGGGGAGCATCGGCGGCAACGGCAACGTGAGTGGCAACTGGTCCGTCATCGGGCAGTGGACGGCCGACGTCACATTGAACGCGGGCTATCTGCCAGGATCGCCCCTCTCACCCAGCGCCGCCTGGCATGGGGATCATTCGATCTCCCGCAACGGCAACGGCGCCCTGTTCGAGTCCAGCAATGGAGAGTTCGGCAGCCAGACGTTCACTGTCAGCTTTGCCTTCGGCACGCCGATCGCGCTGCACTTTGCAGGCACCGTGAGCGCTTCTGCCTCAGCGGGCTATGTGTTCGGCGCCAGCTCGGCCACCGACGCCGCTTTTCGCACCGATTTGTCTCACACCGTGGCCTGGGGTGGCATATCGGGCCTGACGGATGCCAACGGCAATGCCGTCGCCTTTACTGCGCTGAGCGAAGGCAGCGGCGCCGATTTCGCCAAGTCCTTTGCCAGCCCGGTTCCTGAGCCGGGCAGCGTGGGTCTGCTGGCATTCGGGCTGGTCGTGCTGATGCATCGGGTGCGCCGCTCACAGCGTTGACTTGGCTGGCATGCAATCCGACATCGCACCGTAAAGGGCTGGGTCTTCACCGGCTCGTCGATCGTGGTGGTTCGCATGCTGGCGCAGACCGGAATCAATCTGTCTTCGGTTGGCCCTGCGACGCGGGGCATCTCATGGCGATGTTGGCGCAAAGTTCGAGGACCTCGCCGATGAGAGCAGCGCAGTGAGGCATGGGTGACGACATTCGCAGAGGCCAGTCCACGAACCATATGGCGGCCCCTAACCAGTTAAGCTTGCGCGATGCCTTAGTTCTTAAGGAGTCGATGAT
>NZ_JBFULE010000314.1:0-5811 GCF_056400485.1 Roseateles sp. P5_B10 | reverse complement strand
GCATTGAAGTYCATGTCCAGGGGCATGCGCTCGAACAGGCGGCTGTTGGTGGCGAGCTTCAGTGAAGGCGTGGGCTTGCAGCCATAGGTCGAGCCACGCCCCGTCGTGAAGCAGATCAGGTTGGCGCCACCGGCCACCTGGCCCGTGGCTGACACGGGGTCGTAGCCCGGCGTGTCCATGAACACCAGGCCGTGCGCCTGAACGGGCTGCGCGTACTCGACCACGTCGTTGAGCGTACTGCTGCCGCCCTTGGCCACGGCGCCGAGCGACTTCTCGAGGATGGTGGTGATGCCGCCCGCCTTGTTGCCGGGCGACGGGTTGTTGTTCAACTGCGCGCCGTGCAGGGCGGCATACGTCTCCCACCACCGGATGCGGGCCAGCAGCCGCTCGGCCACTTCAGGTGATGCGGCGCGCGCGGTGAGCAGATGTTCGGCGCCGTAGATCTCGGGCGTCTCCGACAGGATGGCCGTGCCGCCGTGGCGCACCAGCAGGTCCACTGCGGCGCCCAGGGCCGGGTTGGCGCTGATGCCGGAATAGCCGTCCGAGCCACCACATTGCAGGCCGATGACGAGATGGGACAGCGCCACGGTGCTGCGCCGGGCGGCGCTTGCCTGCGCGGCCAGTTCACGGACGAGCTGCTTGCCGTGCTCGACGGCTTCGCGCGTGCCGCCAGCCTGCTGGATCGTCAGCGTGTGGATGCGTTCACGCGCTGCAGCAGGCAGGCCCTGCACCAGCGGATCGACCTGATTCACTTCGCAGCCCAGGCCGATCAGCACCACGCCGGCAAAGTTGGGGTGGGTCGCGTAACCGCGCAGCGTGCGGCGCAGCAGCTCCAGGCCTTCGCCTTCGGCGCTCATGCCGCAGCCGCTTCCGTGCGTGATGGCGACCACGCCGTCCACGCCAGGGAAGGCAGCCAGCGCCTCGCCACTGAAAGCCTGGGCGATGGCCTTGCAGACGGTCGCCGAGCAGTTCACGCTGGAAAGCACGCCGATGTAGTTGCGCGTGCCGACACGGCCGTCATTTCGCACGAATCCCTCGAAACTGGCCGCCTCGCCAGCGGCCAGTGGCGCTGCGGGCGAGCGGCTGGCCGCCTGGGGTGGCGCTTCCTTGGCCATGTCGACGTTGTGCACGTGCACATGGTCACCGGCCTGGATGGTGGTGCTGGCCACGCCGATGGGCTGGCCATACTTCAGCACGACCTCGCCGGGCGCGATGGCGCGCAACGCGATCTTGTGGCCCGCGTCGATGGCAGTGCGAACACGCAAGACAGCACCACCCGGTGCAGCGATTTCTGCGTTTTCCGCCAGTGCCACGCGCGCCACGGCGACGTTGTCGCTGGCGTGCAGCAGGATCAGCGGCGGCGCTTCGTCAGTCGACATGGAAGACGCACTCCATGGCTGCCCAGTGCTCGCCAGGCGCGCGGCTTTCCAGTGGACGCTGGCAGGGGCTGCAGAAGGTCCACCAGCGGCGGGTTTCGGCGTCGGCGGCGATGGCCGCCATGTCGGCCTCGTAGTCGCTGCCGTGGTATTCCCAGCAGCCGAACAGCAGGTTCTCCGGCTCGCGCAGGAAGATGCTGTAGTTGCGGATGTTGGAGGCGGCCAAGCGTGCCAGCACCGCGGGCCAGACGGCCGCGTGCAGGCGCTTGTATTCGGCGATGCGGTCCGGCTCGATGCCGATCACCATGCCCATGCGTTGCATTGCTTGCTCCTTGTTCATTGCGCTGCCAGCGCGGCGTTCAGCCGGGGCTGCACCAGGCCGGGTGCATGCAGCCGTGCTAATTCAACCACTGGACGCAGGCGCCGTGATTTTTTCTGTTCATGGTTCTGCGCGATGTCGGCCAGCCGGTGGGCCAGGAAGGGGTTCAACAGCCGTTCGCGCAGGGCAACCAGGTAGTCCCGCGCCTGATCGCCCTGGCCCAGCGCGTCGAACACCGGCAGCACCTCCTGCTGCCAGGCGGCTTCGAGCGGCTCGCGCAGCGCCGGGTCCTGCATGGCCTGCAGCACTGTCATGTCGGTTGCAAGGCGGCCCTTCTGCCATTGCTCGGCGAGCAGTGTGTGGCCCAGGTTGAGCAAGAAGAGCTTGAGTCGTTCGAAGCGCGCGAGATCGTCGGTGAGGACGACGTCGGGATGCCGACAAGGCAACTGCAGCCGCGGCTGCGCCTCGACGGCCCACAGCGCATAGGGCTCGGCCACGGCGCCGACCGGCTCCAGGGGCTCGGACACGATGCGATCCACCAGCGAATTGGCCCACACCGGCCGGGCCAGCAGCCAGTCGATGAAGGCCGGCTTGCACTGCCATTGGCGAGCCAGCGCCACGACGAGGTTGCGCAGCGCATCGCCGTTGCGCGACACCAGCTCGCAGGGCAGCAGCGTCAGCTCGGCGTCKGGCTGCGCCTGCCAGCGGTCGTGCAGCAGCACGAGCAGCTTGGCGGGGAAGGCCGAGGGCGCCGCGGCGTCGCCGGGCAGCAGGGCGGCGCCGTCAGCCGGGTTCAAGGCCCAACCGCCGTCGCCGGTGTTGGAAACGATCACCTGCACCGGCCCGCGCATCCGCGCGCGCACGGCGGGCCAGTCCGTAGTGGCATGGAAGGCTTCGCGCACGGAGCGGCACGTTCTGCGCTCTTCCACGGGCTGGCCCTGCGCCAGGCCGCGCACGATGACGTCAAAGCCTTCAGCGCGTGCCATGGCCCGGGTGCGCATCGTGCTGGCCGGGCTGCCGGTGCTCTGTACCACCGTGATGCCGCCTAGCGCCTCGCCCCGCTCGGCGGCTTCGCTGACGAAAAGATCGACATGGGCCTGCAGGAAGCGGCTGGTGCCGAACTGCAGGATGGGCTGGCCTGGGTTCATGGGTGCCGAGCGGTTTCGAATTCAGGCATCGCGGGCCGAGCGCCGGGCCGCTCCCAAGCCGGCCCGCCAGGGCGATGTGCTTGCCGGTCGAACCGGCAAGCATCGCCGTCCTCTCGGGGGACCGGYCAAGGTACTCCTTGGACGAGGGGCTTCATGCTCAGCACTCGACGATGGCCTTGATGACGCCTTCGGCAGGATCCAGCAGGCGCGGAAAGCCGGCGGGTACATCGGCCAGCGTCAGCCGGTGCGTGGCCAGCGCCACATCGGGCACCAGACCCTCGCGCATCGCCTTCATGACGGTCTCGAAGTCTTCCGTCGTGGCGTTGCGGCTGCTGAGCAGCGTGGCCTCGCGCTTGTGGAACTCCGGGTCGGAGAAGCGGATGTCGCCCTGCACGATGGACACCAGCACATAGCGCCCGCCATGGGCGATGAAGCGAAAGCCGCGCTCCATGGCGCCTGGGTTGCCGGTGGCGTCGAACACCACGTCGAAGAACTCACCCTCGGTGAGCTGCGACAGTTGCGCCTCGTCGCCTTCACCCAGGGCCACGGCCGCAGTGGCGCCGGCATGGCGCAGCGCGAAATCGAGGCGGTCCTGGCGGCTGTCGAGGGCGGTGACGACGGCGCCACGCAGGCGGGCGAACAGCATTGCACCGATGCCGATGGGGCCTGCGCCCACCACCAGCACGCGCTGGCCGGCCGCAACCTCGCCGCGCCGGACCGCGTGTGCGCCGATGGCCAGGAACTCCACCATCGCGGCTTGGTCCAGCGTGATGCCATCGGCCTTGCCGACGAAGCGCTGCGGCACGCTGACATATTCGGCAAAGGCGCCGTCGCGGTGCACACCCAGCACCTGGATGCGCACGCAGCAGTTGGTCTTGCCCTGGCGGCAGGCGATGCAGTGGCCGCAGGACAGGTAGGGCATCACGTAGACCGCGTCGCCCGGCTTCAGGCCGCTGTCAGCGTCGGCTTCCTCCACGATGCCCGAGAGCTCGTGCCCCATGACGCGCGGGTAGCTGAGGTAGGGCTGGTGGCCGGTGAAGATGTGCAGGTCTGTGCCGCACACGCCCACGCGCTTCACGCGCAGCAACACCTCCGCGGGGCCGCGCTCGGGGCGAGGGCGTTGGTGAGCGACGAGAACGCCGGGGGATTCGCAGGAAACAGTCAACATGGTTCTAGGTGGTGGAGGCGAGGCGGTAGAGGCGAGCGGCATTGCCTCCGAAAAGCGCCTGCAGGTCGTCAGGTTGGGGAACCGGGTGGAATTGGCGGGCCAACTGGTGGGCGAGCTGCCACCAGTCGGCATAGTCGGCAGCCAGGCGCAGCACGGGCCAGTCGCTGCCCCATAGCAGGCGGCGCGGGCCGAACAGCGTCCAGAGCGCCTGGGCGTAAGGGTGCAGGGCCGCCGCATCGCCGCGCTCGCCTGCCTCGGTCAGCAGGCCCGAGAGCTTGCAGTGCACCTGGGGGAAGGCGGCCAATGCGGCCATGTGGTTTTGCCAGGGCTCGATCTCGCCGCGCGCGATGAAAGGTTTGGCGGCATGGTCGATGACGATGGGTAGGGCCGGGTGGCGCGCGGCGAATCGGGCCAGGGCCGGCAACTGGCGCGGCAGCACCAGCGCGTCGAACACCAGGCCATGGCGCTGCATGGCCTCGGCGGCCGGGCTGCAGGCCGGGTCGGCGATCCAGTTGTCTTCGGGCAGGTCCTGCAGCATCGGGCGCAGGCCCTTGAGCAGCGGGTGGCGGGCCAGCGCGGCGATCTGCTCGGCCGCATCAGCGGCCTTGAAGTCCACCCAGCCAACGACCCCGCGCACCCAGGGCGTGCGCTCGGCAAGTGCCAGCATCCAACGGGTGTCGTCGATGCTCGGCAAGGACTGCACGAGCACGGTGGCGTCAATGCCGGCGGCCTGCAGGTGGGGTGCGAGATCCTCGGGGCCGAAGTCGCGGTGGATGGCCTGCAGCGAGGCGGGCGGCCATTGGCCCTCGCGATCGGCCAGGCGCCAGAAGTGCTGATGTGAGTCGACCTTCATCAGTCGTCCTGGGGCCCGCGCTCGGGCAGGGGCGCATTGCCGGCAATGAGGCCACGGCCGCGCAACCGATGCCAGAGCTCGCGCGGGATGGCGCGCTCCAGCCAGGCGGCGTTGGCTGCGACCTGTTCAGGCGAGCGCATGCCCGCCAGCACGCTGACCACGGCCGGATGCGCCAGCGGAAACTGCAGCGCCGCGGCCTGCAGCGGCACGCCGAACTCGGCGCWGGTTCCGTCCAGGGCCTGCGCCTGGCGCATCACCTGCGGTGGCACGCCGCCATAGTTGTACTTGGCCTGCCCGGCCAGCAGCCCCGAATTGAAGGGGCCGCCAATGACAACGCGCACGCCCGCCGTTGCGCATTGGTCCAGGAAGGCCAGGCTGCCCTGTTCCAGCAGCGTGTAGCGGCCGGCCAGCAGCACGCAATCCAGCGGTGCGGCGGCAATGGCGTCCTGCGCCACTTCCCATTCGTTCACACCCAGGCCGATGGCCCGCACGACGCCCTGGCTGCGCAACTCCTCCAGTGCTCGGAAGCCACCGGTGGTCAGCGCGTGCCAATGGAGGTCGTGCTGGTCGCCGTGGGTCAGGCGGCCGATGTCGTGGACGAGCAGCATGTCGATGCGCGCCAGTCCCAGTCGCTGCAGGCTGTCCTCGAAGGAGCGCAGCACGCCGCTGTAGCTGTAGTCGTACACCGGGCGAAAGGGCAGGGGATTGGCCCAGCCGTCGCTGCCGGCCGCCACCTTCGGGTCGGGATGCATGAGGCGCCCAACCTTCGTGGACAGCACGAAGCTGTCCCGCGGCTGGCGCGACAGAAACTCGCCGACGCGGCGTTCGCTGCGCGTGTAGCCGTAGAAAGGGGCCGTGTCGAAATAGCGCACGCCAGCGGCCCAGGCGGCATGCAGCGTCGCGATGGCCGTGGCGTCATCCACGGCCTCGTAAAGGCCGGCCAGGGC
>NZ_JBFULE010000313.1:0-5824 GCF_056400485.1 Roseateles sp. P5_B10 | reverse complement strand
CGTGAAGGAAGTCCAGCACCACGGTGGTGTTGTTGGAAGCCTCCTGCTGGCCGCGGCGGGCACCAGGGTTCACATAGTCCTTGTGCATGACGGCGCCACCGCCCGCAACGTGCACGGGCATTGCGCGCGAGCAGACGCCTAGCAACCAGTCCCAGTCTTCCTGCGAGGCGAGATGGGCGTCGAAGCTCAGCCCTTGCAGCAGGCTGCGGCGGTAGGCCAGGCAGTGCAGGGGGATGAAGTTCTTGACCCACAGCGTGTTGACATCCGCCCCGGCGAGCGGCGTGGTCTGGCGGCCGAGCTCGGGGATGCCCGGCTGCTGGCGGTCTTCGGTGACGACGGTGATGTCGGTGAACAGGACTTGCGCATCCGGGCGCTCGCAGTGCGGCTTCAGCGTGGCCAGATGCTGGGGCTCGAAGGTGTCGTCGTCATCCAGGAAGATGACCCATTCGCCGCGCGCCAGGGCCAGGCCCTGGTTGCGGCTCTCGGCGGGGCCGTTGGCGCCGGTGCGCTTGAGGAAGCTGTCGGCCGGGCCCAGATCGCGGGCGACGACGGCGGCGGTCTCGGCGTCCAGCGCATCGGCGACCAGCAGGATCTCGAAGTCCGCGCAGGTCTGGGCGCGCAGCGAGCGAATAGCCCGCGCCAGCGTGGCCGGCCGGTTGTGCGTGGCCATGACGACCGAGAAGAAGGGCTGCATGACCCTCTCAGGCCTTGCGCCGCGCAATGGCCAGCAGCGAGATGTTGTTGAAGAACCAGATGCCCTGCAGGTCCAGCGTCGTGTACTTGTGGATGACGTTGGCCAGCGTGTAGGGCGTGTACCAGCAGTTGTGGTCGGGGTGCACGACCTCGACGAAGGTCTCGGCCTCGGTCTGGTAGTCGAAGTGCCGCGCGAAGCAGCTGTAGGCGTCGGGCACCGTGATGACGTATTCCTTGGCGCCGACGCGGTCCAGCTGCTCCAGGAAGCCCTTCACGTCGGGCACATGCTCCAGCACCTCGGGCACCAGCACGAGGTCATAGGGGTCCTTGATGTCGTCCCAGGACGAGAACAGCCGGCCTTTCAGGTGCGGCAGCATGTGCGGGAAGGCCTCGTCGTGGATGTCGAAACCGTCGAGCTGGCAGACCTTGTCGAGCTGCAGGTGCAGCGAGCGGTTCAGGTCGGTGATGGGCCAGTCGACACAGCCCACGTGCAGCACGCGCTTGCCGCGGCACATCTCCTGCAGCACCGCCACGCGGGGGTGGCCCATCAGGTTGCGGCTGACCGGAATGCGGTGCACGAAATAGGGCGAGTGGGCGCGCTCCAGCGCCGACACCGGCGGCAGGCCCTCGGGCTGGCACAGGGCCGGCTTGGGGCCGCGGTCCGTGTCGGTGGAAATCGTCGTCTCGCTCATGCCAGGCTCCGTGTATGCAGCTCGTCGTAGTTCTTGCGTGTGCTGCCCCATTCCTGGTCGGCGAAGACCGGGCCCTTGCCGCTGTAGCGGATGCCGGAGTAGTGCTGCGGGATGAAGAAGTGGCTGGGCCAGATCGTCAAGTTGATGTAGTTGTAGCGGCGGTGCGCCTCGGTCAGGAACAGCGGGCCGACGCTTTGCCAGGCCATTCGGTCGATGACGGTCGCCTTTTCCTTCACGTCCAGGATGAGCTGGCGGAAGAAGGGGTTCTGCGGCTCGGAGGCGACATAGCCGGCGGCGATCAGGCCGGGGCGGATGATCTCGTTCTCCCAGCAGGCGCAGGCCTCGCAGTCGAACAGCCAGGGCTCCAGCGGGCGGCGGCAGATGCTGTCGGCATCGACGACGAAGCCGCCTTCGCGGAACAGGATCTCCCAGCGCATGATGTCAGCCACGCCGTTGAGTTCGCGGCCGGACATGGCGCGGATGTGGTCGGCGTTGTACCAGCCGTAGGACATCAGGTCGGCGTTGCCCCAGACCTTGAGCTGCCAGTCGGGGTTGTGAACCCGCCAGGTGTCAATGCAGTTGTCCGGTCGCTTGGATTCGTCGCCGACCCAGATGATGTGCAGGGTCTTGGGGATCATGGTGCTCTCCTGAGCTTATCCGGTGCAGTATCCGACCGACGCCCGGCGTCGTGAGGGGGAAACTGAGGCCCATTCCTTGCCCTTTTGCCCCCTGGGCAAGCGCCGCGCCTCCCCTATGCTCGGCCCCAAGCATCATGACCCCACGGCTTTTCGTTGCCATCGGCAGCTCGCATCTTTTCGGCCTGATCGACCGCTATATCGAGCCGGTGTCGTCGGCCAAGTACCGCTCGGTCTGGTCGACTGGCGTGCCGTTCCGTGAGCCCATCGAGCTGGATGCCCCGCCTGGCTGGCGTGGCGAGCATGTGCTCTACAACACCCCCGTGGCCGGGCCGCCGCCGATGCTCAAGGAGGGCGTGCTCTACATCCCGGACGTGCTGACGGGCGTGCTCGGTCACATCCCTCAGGAAGCCGAGGTCATCTTCTCGCTGCTGCGCGGCCAGGAGTTCGCGATCGCCGCCCTCGTCGACGACCCCTCGCATGCCGACTTCCTGGGCGACGACGGCCGGATGGAGCCGGGCCGGCGCTGGATGTCGCGCACCGATGCACTGGCCTGGGTGCGCCAGATCGCCGAGCCGCTGTGGACGACGCATCTGGCCCTGCGCCAGCAGTTCCCGCGCGCACGCATCGTGCATGTGCCGGCGCCGCCACCGGTGGAGTCGCATGAGCACATCACGGCCAATCCCGAAGCCTTCGGACAGCTGTTCGCCGTGCACGGCATCAAGCCCTTTGTGATGCGCCAGCGCATCTACCGGTTGATGTACGGCGACCTGAACCAGCGCCTGGCGCAGATGGGCGTCGTGAGCCTGGCGCCGCCCGCCGGCGCGCTGACCGGGAACGGCGGCCTGAAGGCCGAATTCGCGCGCGGCTGCCTGCATGGCAATGAGCTGTATGCCGAGCAGCTGGCGCAACAGATTCGAGAGGTGCTGGCAAATGTCCCATCCGTATGAGGCAATGCCGCCCCAGGCGTTCTGGCGCAAGACCGTCAGCGCCCAGGCCTGGGGCCAGCTCGACTTCAAGCCGAACACCAAGTTCAAGCTGACCCCGTCGCTGAAGATCGCGACGGCTGGTTCCTGCTTTGCCCAGCACATGGCCCGGCGGCTGGAGAGCTTCGGCCTCAGCCATTGGGTGGTGGAGCAGGCGCCGGCGGGCCTCACGCCCGAGCGGGCGCGCGAGCTGCAGTACGGCGTGTTCTCGGCCCGCTATGCCAATGTCTACACGGTGCGCCAGCTGCGCCAGCTCGTCGAATTCGCCTTCGGCCTGCGTGAGGGCGACCCGCCGGTGCTGACCGAAAAGGGCCGCATCTTCGACGCCCTGCGCCCGCGCGTCCAGGCTGGCGGCTATGACTCGCTGGCCGACCTGCGTGCCGACCGTACCTGGCATCTGGCCCAGGTGCGGCGTCTTTTCAGCGAGTGCGATGTCTTCGTCTTCACGCTCGGCCTGACCGAGGCCTGGGTGGAGCAGGGCAGCGGTGTCGTCTTCCCGGTCTGCCCGGGCACGGCGGCGGGCGAGTTCGATGCCGAGCGGCATGGCTTCGTCAACTTCGACTACCCGGAGATCCTGGCCGACCTGGAGTGGGTGCGCGAGTTCGTCGCCGGCGTGAACCCGGGCATGCGCTGGATCGTCACGGTGTCACCGGTGCCGCTGGTGGCCACGGCCACGGCGCATCCGGTCATCGTCGCGTCCAGCTATTCCAAGGCGGTGCTGCGCGCAGTCGCCGGGCGGTTCGCGGACGCGCATGACGACGTCGACTATTTCCCCTCCTTCGAGATCATCTCGTCGGCCCAGAGCTTTGGGCAATACCTCGAAGGCGACCTGCGCGAGGTCTCGCCGCGCGGTGTCGACCATGTCATGCGCCAGTTCTCGGCCGCCTTTGTCGAAGCCGGCGAACGCGCTGCCGTGGCGGCACCCAGCCTGGCGGCCCAGGCCGCAGCGGCGGCTCAGGTCGAGTGCGAAGAGCTCCTGAACGACAGACCCTGAAGGGCTCACGTCTGTTTTCTGCACGGCCCTGCGGGGCCGTTTTCTTTGGCCCGTCATAAAAACAGGCCCTGGGATTGCTCCACAGGGCCTGCATGGGCCGGCACCGCGTGCCGGCGTCAGGAGATCAGGCTCAGATCCAGTTGCCGCCGTTGTTGCGACGGTGCTCGTCGTCCTCGGCCAGCTTGCGGTCGATGGCGGCGAGGTGGGCGTCGGCGCTCGGCAGGGCGACCTTGGCCAGGTCCACGGATGGCGCCCCCAGGAGCGCGTCGGCCGGCGCGGTCAGCAGGTCGCTCAGGCTGACCGTCGCATCCTTGCCGTCGTCGGCCTTTTGCGGCTGCACGTCCTTGGCGAACCAGACGTCGGCCACGTCATGCTTGCCGCCGTCGGTCGTCGTGTAGCTGGAGACCAGGCCGATGAGGTTGCCGTGGTCGCTGCCCGAACCCTTGGCGGCGTTCAGGTCGATGGAGGCGACACCCACCTCGTCCAGCGTCTTCAGYTCGCCGGCGTCGGTCTTGCCRTCGTGGTTRGCGTCGACCCAGACCTGCAGCTGCTTCCAGTTGGCGTCGTGTGCATCGAGCTTGCCGTCATGGTTGCTGTCCTGCTCGGCCATGGCGGCATAGCCGTCCTTGGCGTGCTTGCCATTGGCCAGGATGGTGCCCATGCCGAAGAGCTCGCTGCCGTTGTTGATGATGCCGTCGAGGTTGCGGTCCATGACGAGCAGGCCATCGCCGCCGGCAATCCAGCCGACCTTGTCCACGTGGCCGGAGCCGATCAGGTCGAAGTTGACGCCCTGGGCGGCGGCCAGCGTGTTGATGCCGTGGCCGTCCAGGTCGAGCACGATCGGCGTCTTGGAGAAGTAGGCGTCGAGCTGGGCGCCGTTCATCTCGCCGACGGCCGCGTTGGTCAACGCGTCCAGCTGGGCCATGCTCATGGCGGCGATGTCGCGGGTCTCCAGGCCGGCGACCTGGTCGGTCGTGATGGCATGGACCTGGTCGGTCGTCAGCGCGGCGGCCTGGTCCGTCGTCAGCGCGGTGATCTGGGTCACCTTCAGCGTCGTGAACTGGGCCGTGGTGATCGCGTCGATCTGCGCATTGCTCAGGGCCGCGAAGTTGGCCGTGGTCAGGGCGCGCAGGTCGTCGGTCTCCAGCGCCTTCATCTGGTCGGTGCTGAAGGACTGGACCTGGCTCGAGGTCATGACGCCGAACTGCGAGGCCGTGAACGAGTTCAGATCGTCCGTGGACAGGTGGTTGATCTGGCTGGTCGTCAGTACATTGACGCGGCCAGCCAGGCCGGTCAGCTGATCAGTCGTCAGGGCTGCCAGCTGGGTGTCGGTCAGGGCACGCAGCGAGGCCGTGGACAGCTTGGCCAGGTCTGTGGCGTCGATGGCCACGATCTGGTCAGTCGACAGCGAGGCCACCTGTTCCGTCGTCAGCACCGAGACCTGCGTCGAACTCATCGCCGTCATGTCGGCCGCCGAGAAGCCGTCGAGCTGGCTGGTCGTCAGCGACAGCACCTGGGCGGTGCTCAGCGCGACGATGTGGTCGGTCGACAGGGCGGCGAACTGGTCGGAATCCAGGCCGGCCAGGGCGGCCGTCGTGATGGCGCGCAGGTCGGCGGTTTCCAGCTTGGCGAGCTGACTGGTGGTCAGTGCGCCGAACTGGTCGGAGTCCAGCGCGGCGAACTGCGCCGTGCCCAGGGCGTTGAGGTTGTCGGTGACCAGGTTGCCGAGCTGGCTGGTGGTGAGTGCCTCGGCCTGGGCGGACGACAGGTTGCTGAACTGGCTGGTGGTCAGGCTGTTCAGGTCGGCCGTGCCCAGGGTGTTGA
>NZ_JBFULE010000312.1:0-5843 GCF_056400485.1 Roseateles sp. P5_B10 | reverse complement strand
GCGCTGGGCGTTGTAGACCTGGGGCACGAGCATGCAATCAGCAAGGCCCGGCGTGTCGCCAAAGCAGTATTCCCCCGCCGTGGCCGCCAGGCGCTGCTCGACGATGCTCAGGCCCGTCGCCACCCAATGGCGGTACCAGCGGTCGACGATCGCCTGCTCCTGACCGAGGTCGTTCTTCAAGTAGCGCAGCACGCGCAGGTTGTTGATCGGGTGGATGTCGCAACCGATGTCCTGGGCCAGCGCCCTCACCTGGGCCCGCGCGACGGCACCCTTGGGCAGCAAGGGCGGCTCGGGATGGGTCTCTTCCAGATACTCCAGGATGGCCATGGACTGGCTCAACCAGGGGCCGTCGTCCAGCACCAGCGCCGGCACCAGGTGGGAGACCTGCTGCTCAGCGAAGCTGCCAGCGAACTGCTCGTTCTTTGCGAGGTGGATGGCCGCGTAGTCGTAGTCCAGGCCCTTGATCGCCAGGCCGATGCGCACGCGCCACGAGGCGGAAGAGCGGAAGTAGTTGTAGAGCTTCATGGCTGTCATTCTGCTCGCCATAAACTGGGCCGTATGCCCTTTCCCAGCCCGCTCAGACACTGCCCGAACTGCGGCACCGCCGTGGAATACCGCATCCCCGACGACGACAACCGCGAACGCGCGGTCTGCCCGGGCTGTGGCGCCATCCACTACCAGAACCCGCTGAACGTGGTTGGCACGCTGCCGGTCTGGGAGGACGGCCGCGTGTTGCTGTGCCGGCGCGCCATCGAGCCGCGGCATGGCTTGTGGACGCTGCCGGCCGGCTTCATGGAGCTGAACGAGACCACCACCGAGGGCGCCCTGCGCGAGACCCAGGAGGAAGCCGGCGCCGACATCGAGATGGGGCCGCTGTACACGGTGCTCAACGTCGTGCGGGTGGGCCAGGTCCACCTTTTCTACCGCGCCCGGCTGCTTTCGCCCGAGTTCAACCCGGGGCCGGAGTCGCTGGAGGCCAGGCTCTTCAGCGAAGAAGAGATCCCCTGGGGCGAGATCGCCTTCAAGACGACACGCGAGACGCTGCGTTGCTTTTTCGAAGACCGCCGCCAGGGTGGCGGCTTTGCGCTGCACGACATCGACATTCCTTGATCTCACCCTCCGCGGCGCGCATCATCAACGGCGTCTCCAACGGAGGGATGAGCCATGACGACACGGCGCGTGTGGTGCAAGGCGGGGTTGGGCTGGATGGCGGGGCTGGGGCTGGCGCGGCCGGCCCACGCGACACCGCTGCGCGCGGTGGGCTCGCAGTTCGCGCGCATCTTCGAGGGCGCCGAGGGCCAGGCGCCCAAGGGCCTGGCGGTGGACCTGCTGGGCATGCTGTTTGGCGAGAACGTACGCTGCGAATGGCTGCCCTGGCCGCGCGCGCAGCTGATGCTGGAGCAGGGCGAGGCGGACATCCTCATCGGCCCCTACCGCACGCCGGAACGCGAGGCCCGCATGCTGTTCAGCGTGCGCTCCTTCTACTCGGACGCGATGGTCTGGTACGCCCGCCGCGGCGAGGAGGCGCGCTGGACGGGTGAGTTCGGCGAGCTGGCCCAGGCCCCCGTGGCCGCTGTGCGCGGCTGGGCCTACGGCAGCCGCTTCGAGCGCATGAAGACGGGCATGAACCAGTTGACCTGGGTGCAGAGCGTCGACGCCGGGTTGCAGATGCTGATGAAGCGGCGCATCGAGCTGTTCGCGGCGAACGACCGCAACTGCCAGCCAGTGCTGCAACGCCTGAGCCTGGCTGACGCCGTCGCGCGCTGCTCGCCACCGCTGGACGTGCTGCACGGGCATATGGCCTTTGCACGCAGCGCCGGCGGTGAGGCCCTGTCGCAACGCTACGACCAGGCCTTCGAACAGTGGTTGCGCACCGGCTCGGCCATCGAGCTGTACCGGCGCTGGGGCGTCGAGCGCCCGTCCACGCCCAGCTAGGGCCGTTCACGCGCGGCTTGATCCAGCGCAAGGCCACCGGCAGTGCGCCGGCCTACGCTGGACCTGACTTCAACAGGTCAGGAGGCCCCCATGGTCATCAATGTCGGATCGGTGGAACCCGCACTCCGCCTGCTTGTGGGCCACGGCCCGGTGTACCGGCTGCCGGGATACCGGCCATGAGCACGGACGAGCTTCGACTGCGCTTCTTCGGCGCAACAGGCACCGTGACCGGTTCCCGCTACCTCGTCGAATTCGCCGGCCGGCGATTGCTCGTCGACTGCGGCCTGTTCCAGGGCCTGAAGCAGTTGCGCCTGCGCAATTGGGCTCCCTTCCCGGTGCCGGCAGCGTCCATCGATGCCGTGGTGATGACGCATGCCCATATCGATCACAGCGGCTTCCTGCCCCGCCTGGTGGCGGAGGGCTTTCGCGGCTCCATCCACGCGACGCCTGGCACCAGCGACCTGCTGTCAGTGCTGTTGCCGGATTCGGGCCGGCTGCAGGAGGAGGACGCCCACTACGCCAACCGGCACGGCTTCAGCAAGCATTCACCGGCGCTGCCGCTGTACACCGAGGCCCAGGCCCTGCACAGCCTCAAGCAGGTACGCCGTCATGCCTTTGGCCAGGCCTTTGAACCCGTCCCGGGCCTGACGGCGACATTCAGCCATGCCGGCCACATCATTGGCGCCGCCAGCATCCACCTTGAAACTGGCTCGGGCTCGATCACCTTCTCGGGCGATCTCGGGCGCAGCGACGACACGGTCATGCTGCCGCCGGCCGCGGCACCCGCGGCCGACATCGTCGTCATCGAGTCCACCTACGGCGACCGGCGGCACTCTCAAACGCCCAGCGCGGACCAGCTCTGCGACGTCATCTCGCGCACCGCCGCCCGCGGCGGCACGACGCTGATCCCGGCCTTCGCCGTCGGCCGGGCCCAGGCCATCCTGCACACCTTGCTGCGCCTGAAAGCCGCCGGGCGCATCGCCGACCTGCCCATCTACCTCAACAGCCCCATGGCCACGCAGGTCACGCGCCTGGTGCAGGTCCATGCTGATGAACACAGGCTGACCGAGCCTGAGCGCCGCGACCTCGTCGACAAGGTGCGCTRCGTCCGCACGGAGGAGGAATCTCGTGCGCTGAACCGTCCCACCTATCCGAGCGTCATCGTCGCCGCCAGCGGCATGGCCACCGGCGGCCGCGTGCTGCACCACCTGGAAGCACTGGCGCCAGATCCCAGGAACAGCATCGTCTTCGTCGGCCATCAGGCCGCCGGCACGCGCGGCGCCACCCTGCTGGCCGGCGCCGACCGCATCCGCATGCACGGCCAGTGGGTGCCCGTGCGCGCCGAGGTGGCCGCCATCGACGGCATGTCCTCGCACGCCGACCAACCCCAGCTGCTGGCCTGGCTGCAAACGCTGCCGCACCCGCCCAGCCACGTCTACGTGACCCACGGCGAGCCCCAGGCCGCCGACGCGCTGCGCCAGGCTATCGAGGAAGGCCTGGGCTGGCCGGCCTCGGTACCCGAATACCTCGACGCCGTCCCGTCCAAGGAGTTGCCATGCCCATGATGAAAGCTGCGGTCGTCCGCGCTTACCGCGAGCCCCTCAGCCTGGAGGAAGTGGCCATCCCCGAAGTCCCCGCCGGGCAGGTCCTCGTGAAGGTGGCCGCCTGCGGCGTCTGCCATACCGACCTGCATGCCGCCGACGGCGACTGGCCGATCAAACCACCGCTGCCCTTCATTCCGGGCCACGAGGGCGTCGGCCATGTCGCCGCCGTCGGCGCGGGTGTGCGCGGCATCCGCGAAGGCGATCGCGTGGGCGTGCCCTGGCTGCACACTGCCTGCGGGCATTGCGAGCATTGCCTGACGGGGTGGGAGACGCTGTGCGATCACCAGCAGATGACTGGCTACACGGTCAACGGCAGCTTCGCCGAATACGTGCTGGCCGATCCGTCCTATGTGGGCCATCTGCCCGACGGCCTGTCCTTCGAATCCCTCGCGCCCATCCTGTGCGCCGGCGTGACGGTCTACAAGGGCCTGAAAGTACTGGACGCCCGGCCGGGGCAATGGGTGGCCGTCGTCGGCATCGGCGGTCTCGGGCACCTGGCCGTCCAGTACGCACGCGCGATGGGCTTTCACGTCGCAGCCGTGGACATCGACTCGGCCAAGCTGCAACTGGCCCAGCGGCTGGGCGCCGAGCTGTGCATCAACGCCGCCGAGGAGGACCCGGCCGCCGCACTGCAGCGCGAACTGGGCGGTGTGCACGGCGCCCTCGTGACCGCCGTCTCGCGCCAGTCCTTCAGCCAGGCGCTGGGCATGCTGCGCAAGCGCGGCACCATGTCCATGGTCGGCCTGCCGCCCGGCGACTTCGCGCTGCCCATCTTCGACGTCGTCCTCAATGCCAAGACCGTGCGCGGCTCCATCGTCGGCACGCGCCAGGATCTGAACGAAGCATTGCAGTTCGCCGCGGAGGGCCTCGTACACGCCAGCACCACCACGCACCGGCTGGACGATATCAACCGCATCTTCGACGACCTGCGCACGGGGCGCATCGATGGCCGGGCCGTGCTGAGCTTTGCCTGACTTTTGCCTTCCCAAGGAGACGAATCCCATGAGCTATCGCAGCCTGCTGGTTGCCCTGGACGCGACCCCGGCCAACCCGACGCGCGTCAGCATTGCCATCGCGCTGGCCAGGGAGTTCGAAGCCCACCTGATCGGCCTGGCGCCCAGCGCCACGGTCGAGCTGCAGGCGCTGCAGRCTGCCGCCGCGATGGACGACTACGTCAGTGGCGCCTGCGCGACCCTGCTCGCACAGGCCCAGGCCCTCGCGCAAAACTTCCACCAACGCTGCGGCGCTGCCGGGCTGCCCTCATTCGAGGCGCTCGCCGACCAGACGCCCGCGGCGCAATCGCTGGCACGGCATTCGCAATGCACGGACCTGCTCATCATGAGCCAACCCGACCCGTCGCTGCCCGACCATCGCCAGCACGCGGCCGCGCTGGAACAGGTGCTGCTGCGCTGCGTGCGTCCGGTCCTGATGATCCCCTACACGCATCGCGAACCCCTGCGCACGCGTCGCGTGCTGCTGGCCTGGGACGGCAGCCGCGAGTCGGTGCGGGCGATGACGGACGCGCTGCCGCTGCTGCGCCGCGCCGACAACGTCTGGCTGAYGCACTGGCGCCGAGACGCCGAAGGTGAAGCCCCGGCCGCGCGCCTCGCCTGCCAGCGCCAATGGCTGGCGCTGCAGGGCGTCGATGCCATCGTGCGCGAGGAGGTGACGGCACTGCCCATCGGCGACGCTCTGCTGAATGCGGCATCCGACACCGGGGCGGACCTGATCGTCATGGGTGCCTATGGCCACGCCCGCTGGGCGGAGCGGCTGTTCGGGGGTGTCTCCCGCAGGCTGCTGGCATCGATGACCGTGCCGGTGCTGATGTCGCATTGATCCCCCGCAGCATCCCGCGCTGGCTTGATCCAGCGCAAGGGCCGGGCTGCGGGCGGTGGCGAGGATGCGTTCATGACCCAGCGCCATCTCGATCGCCTGCTCACGCCCGACTCGGTGGCCGTCTTCGGCGCCTCCGACAAGCCCGGCCGCGTCGGCACCACCGTCTGGCGCAACCTGCTGAGCGGCGGCTTCAAGGGCCCGATGGCGGCCGTGAACCCGCGGCTGGACAGGCTGGACGGCCAGCCCTGCTTTGCCGGCGTCGCCGAGCTGCCGTTCACGCCGGACCTGGCCGTGCTGTGCACGCCACCGGACACCATCGCGCCGCTGGTTGGGCAGCTGGGTGAGCGCGGCACGCGGGCCGCCATCGTTGTGACGGCGGGCCTCACACCAGCGCAGAAGCAGGCGGCGCTGGACGCCGCCCGGCCGCACACGCTGCGCCTGCTGGGGCCCAACTGCATCGGCCTGCTG
>NZ_JBFULE010000311.1:0-5848 GCF_056400485.1 Roseateles sp. P5_B10 | reverse complement strand
CAGTGGGACCACTCGTTCGACACGTCCATCCCGATGAACCTGTCGGTCGGTCTGCGCTATGAGCAGACGAAGATCACGTCCTCGTCACAAGTCACCTCCTACAACGCCACCACCTGGTATGCGGAAAACGAGGTGAGGCTCGATGGCGCAACCACGACCTTCGGTACCAAGGACGGCAAGTACAGCTATTGGCTGCCCAGCATCGACTGGGATGCCGACCTGACGTCCGATATCAAGGTGCGCGCGAGCTACGGTGTCAACATCGGTCGCCCGAACTTCGGCGACATGCTGGGCGGTGTCGCTCTGAACGCGAACTCGGGCCGCTACAACATCCACGGCGCCGGTTCGACCGGTGACCCGGCACTGAAGCCGCTGAAGTCCAAGAACTTGGACCTGTCTGCCGAGTACTACTACGCCAAGTCGTCGTATGTGGCAGCGGGCGCCTTCTACAAGAAGGTATCCGACTTCTTCACCACGAAAACGGTTCAGCAAACGTTCGCCGGCCTGAACCAGCCTGCCAGTGGCACGTATTTCGACGCTGCCCGGGCGTCGGGTATTCCTGCTGACAGTCCCAAGCTGCTGCGCAACTACATCTTCAAGAACTACAACGGCCAGCCGGGCGTCACGGTCACCGATGCCAGTGACCCGAACTTCCTGAAGGGCAACATTGCGGGCACGGTCCCCGGCGCCCAGCCGCTGATCTTCGACATCACGACGCCGTCCAATGCCGGTGGCGACAACATCAAGGGCCTGGAGTTCAACTTCCAGCACATGTTCAGCACCAGTGGCTTCGGCGTCTCGGGCAACTACACGCTGGTCCGCAGTGGCCTGAAGTACCGCAACGACGCGTCAAGCACCGATGTGCAGTCCCCTCTGGTGGGTGTCAGCGATTCCGCCAACGTGGTGGGCTTCTACGAAAACGACCAGTGGTCGATTCGTGCCGCCTACAACTGGCGCGATTCGTTCCTCTTGGGTAACGACAACGGCAACAACCCGCGGTACACCGAGGCCTATGGGCAGGTGGACGCGTCCATCGGCTACAAGATTGGCAAGAACCTGACCCTGCAGGCCGACTTGCTGAACTTGAACGATGGCTACATCCGCACCCACGGCCGCAGCAAGAACGAGATCATCTCCGCCATCCAGACGGGCCGCCGTTACCTGGTCGGTGCTCGCTATCGCTTCTGAGCGATGAGCACCGCCGCCCGGTAAACGCCCCTCGGGGCCGTTCGCCGGGCGACCCAGATTGGCCGAGGCGGGCGCGCAACGCCCACCTCGGCCAAATTTCCTTTCAGAATTCCTCGGCCTTTGCGGCGTGCCCGGCACCCGCACGGCCATACTTTGCGGGATGAGTTCCGAGGTGACGACAGCCGTTCGACGTATCGTGGTGCTGGGGGGAGGCTCGGCCGGTTGGTTGACGGCTGCGACCCTGGCGGCGGAACTGGGCGGTGACGGCCCCGACGCGCTGCAGATCACGCTCATCGAATCCCCCGACGTGCCCTCCATCGGCGTGGGCGAGGGCACCTGGCCGACGATGCGCGCCACGCTGCATCGCATCGGCCTCAGTGAAGTCGACCTGATCCGCGAATGCGACGCAGCCTTCAAGCAGGGCTCCTGCTTCGACGGCTGGCTGTACGGCGGAGCCGGTGATCGCTACTACCACCCCTTCACGTTGCCTCACGGCCATGGCGAGGCCGACCTGGCAGGCGCATGGCTGCAGGCGGGCGGCGAGCACGCGTTTGCCGAAAGCGTGGGTGCGCAGCCGCATGTGTGCGACGCACGCCTGGCGCCCAAGCAGACGACGACGCCGGAGTTCGGCGGCGTCCTCAACTACGGCTACCACTTCGATGCCGTCAAGCTCGGCCACCTGCTGCGCCGGCATGCGACGACGGTGCTCGGCGTCCACCACGTGGTGGACCACTTCACCGCCGTGCGCTCGCAGGAGAACGGCGACATCGCGGCGCTGACGACCCGTGGGCACGGCGACATCGAGGGCGACCTCTTCATCGACTGCTCGGGCCTGGCCAGCCTGTTGCTGGGCCAGCATTACGGCGTCAAGCTGCGCTCCGAGAAGGGCGTTCTCTTCAACGACAGCGCGCTGGCCGTGCAGGTGGCGCATGCCGATGCGCAGGCACCGCTGGCCTCCGCGACCATCTCCACCGCRCATGCCGAGGGCTGGACCTGGGACATCGGCCTGCCCACGCGGCGCGGCATCGGCTTGGTGTTTTCAAGCGGCCATACCGACGATGCCGCCGCCGAGCGCGCGCTGCTGGGCCATCTGCAGCGCAACGGGCTGTCGCTGGGCGACGCAACGCCACGCCGGCTGAGCTTCAGCCCCGGCTACCGCGAGCATTTTTGGCATCGCAACTGCGTCGCCGTCGGGCTGTCTGCCGGCTTCATCGAGCCGCTGGAGGCGTCCGCGCTGGCGCTGGTCGAACTGTCGGCCGCGATGATCCGCGACGAGATGCCTGCCAATCGCGCCGACATGGACCTCGTCGCCAAACGCTTCAACGAGGCCTTCGCCTACCGCTGGTCGCGCATCATCGACTTCCTGAAGCTGCACTATGTGCTGAGCCGCCGCGACGACGCGGACTACTGGCGCGAGCACCGCAGCGCAGCGACGCAACCCGAGTCGCTGCGCGAACTGCTGCAGCTCTGGGCTCACCGCGCGCCGTCGCGCAACGACTTCTATCGCAACGAAGAGGTCTTCCCCGCCGCGAGCTACCAGTACGTGCTCTATGGCATGCATTTCAAGCCCGCGCTGCGGGCCCCGCGTGCCGACCAGCGGACCCAAGCCGAAACCGGCCTCAAGGACGTGACGACAATCACCCGGCGGTTGCTGGGCGGCCTGCCCCGCCACCGCGATCTCATCCAACACATCCGCGAGCACGGCATGCCGCCGGCCGCTTGATTTCCAGAGCCCATCCATGCCGCAACTGCTCAACAACATCCAGCACAAGGACCTGCGCGTCATCACCCAGCGTGGCGCGCAATGGGGCGACGACATCATGTCGGCGCCCGTCACGGTGGACGAGTTCCGCAAGCTCCAGGCGCATTACCCCATCGTCTTCCAGCCCGATGGCAAAGGCGGCTTCGCGCCGGCGGCGCTGTTCGGCCTGCAGGAGGGGGAGAACCTGTTCCTGAACGAGCAGGGCTGGGATGCCGACTACCTGCCGCTGTCCGTGCAGCGCCTGCCGTTCTCCATCGGCATCGCCGATGACGAGCTGCGCATGATGGTCGACATGGACAGCAAGCGCGTCAGCCTGGGCGCCGAGGGCGAGGCCGTGTTCCTGCCGCATGGCGGCACGACCGACTTCACCGAGAACGCGAACTCCGTGCTGCGCACGCTGCATGAGGGCTTAGAGGCCACGACCGACTTCATCCAGACGCTGATGAAGTACGAACTGCTCGAGTCCTTCGTGCTCGACGTGGAGCGCCCTGACGGCTCGCATGGTCAGCTGGCGGGCTACTACATCCTCCAGGAGGAGCGCCTCGCCGCGTTGGACGCCAGCACCGTCGGCCTGCTGCACCAGGCCGACTACCTGCAGCCTATCTACATGGCCATCGCGTCGCTGTCCAACTTCACCAAGCTGATCAAGCGCCACCTCGCACGGGAGGTCTGAGCAGGATGTTGGAGCGCAGTGATGTGAGCGCCGAAGCGATCCCGGCAGACGTGCTCCAGTCCACCCAGCCCGTGCTGATGCGCGGCTTGGTCGGGCGCTGGCCGCTGGTGCAGGCCGCGCAGCGGTCCGACGCCGATTTTTGCGACTACCTGCGCGGCTTCGGCGCCGACACGCGCCTGGCCCTCTGGCGCGGCGCACCGGAGATCGGCGGGCGCTTCTTCTACAACGCCGACTTCACCGGCTTCAACTTCCGGCACGAGACCCACACCTTCGGCGCGCTGCTGGACGAGCTGCTGGCCGGCACGCCGGACGCCCTCTACCTCGGCTCCACCGGCATCGACCACTGCTTTCCCGGCCTGCGCCCGCCCAACGACCTGCCTGCGCTGGCGCCCTTCAACCCGCATGCGAGCATCTGGCTCGGCAACCGCATGCAGGTAGCCACGCATTTCGACCTGCCGGACAACCTTGCCTGCGTCGTCGCCGGTCGGCGCCGCTTCACGCTCTTCCCGCCCGAGCAGGTGGCCAACCTCTACGTCGGTCCGCTGGACCTGACGCCCGCTGGCCAGCCGATCAGTCTCGTCGACCACGCGCGGCCCGACCTCGTGCGTTTCCCGCGATACGCGCAGGCGCTGGAGCATGCGCAAACCTTCGAGTTGCTGCCAGGCGATGCGCTCTTCATCCCCAGCCAGTGGTGGCATGGCGTGGAGTCGCTGGAGCCCATCAGCGCGCTCGTCAACTTCTGGTGGCGGCAGTCCCCGGCCTTCATGGACGAACCGATCAACACRCTGTTGATGGCCTTGCTGTCGCTGCGCGACCTGCCGCCGGCCCAGCGCGATTCCTGGCGCGCGCTGTTCAACCACTACGTCTTCGACGCTGACGAAACGACGGCGGCCCACATCCCGCCCGCCGCGCGCGGCATCCTCGCGCCGATGACCGACAACAGCGCCCGCCAGCTGCGCTCGATGCTGCAGAACCGACTCAAACGATGAGCTCATCCACGACCATGACCACCGCTCCCAAACCCATCCGTCGCGTCGTCATCGCCGGTGGCGGCACCGCCGGCTGGATGGTGGCCGCGGGCCTGTCCAAATGCCTGGGCAAGCATTACGACATCCGGCTCGTCGAGTCCGAGGAGATCGGCACGGTCGGCGTTGGCGAGGCCACGATCCCGACGCTGCACATCCTGCACGAGATCCTGGACCTGGACGAGCGCGAGTTCATCCAGGCCACGCAGGCCACGTTCAAACTCGGCATCAGCTTCGAGAACTGGCGCAACGTCGGCGAGAACTACTTCCACTCCTTCGGCAAGACCGGCAAGGGTCACTGGACGGCCGGCTTCCACCATTTCTGGCTGGAAGGCCGCAAGCGTGGCCTGGCGAGCGACTACGGCGACTACTGCCTGGAGCTGCGCGCCGGGCTGGACAACCGCTTCGCGACGCTGCCCGACAACGGCATCAACTACGCCTATCACTTCGACGCGACGCTCTACGGCCAGTACCTGCGCCGCTTCTCCGAAGCGCTGGGCGTGCAGCGCATCGAAGGCAAGATCGCCAAGGTCCACACCGATGCCGCCAGCGGCGACATCACCGGCCTGCAACTCGATGGCGGCGCGCTGATCGAAGGCGACTTCTTCATCGACTGCACCGGCATGCGCGCGTTGCTCATCGGCGAGACGCTGGGCGTGCCCTACGAAAGCTGGTCGCACTGGCTGCCCTGCGATAGCGCCCTGGCCGTGCAGACCACGCTGGTCGGCGAGCCCGTGCCCTACACCCGCGCCATCGCCCACCCTTGGGGCTGGCAGTGGCGCATCCCGCTGCAGCACCGGGTCGGCAACGGCGTCGTGTTCAGCAGCAAGCACATCAGCGACGACGACGCGAAAGCGGCGCTGCTCGCCAACATCGAGGGCGAGGTGCTGCGCCAGCCGCGCGTCATCAAGTTCACGCCCGGCCAGCGCGAGCAGGTTTGGAAGAAGAACTGCGTCGCCATCGGCCTGGCCAGCGGCTTCCTGGAGCCGATCGAATCCACCAGCATCCACCTGATTCAGAAGGGCCTGACCCGGCTGATCGAGCTGTTCCCGACCGATGGCGTGCGCCAGAGCGATATCGACGAGTACAACCGGCAGACGCAGGAGGCGATCGAGGTCGTGCGCGACTTCATCATCCTGCACTACCACGTCAACAACCGCACGGACTCGGCCTTCTGGCGTGACTGCCGCGAGATGGATG
>NZ_JBFULE010000310.1:0-5876 GCF_056400485.1 Roseateles sp. P5_B10 | reverse complement strand
GCCACCTCGAGCACATGCGCGACGCACTGCAGCAGCAGTTCGACGCCCAGCGCAATCTCATCGAGCGCCTGCGCGGCATGGCCGAGACGGTGCCCGGCGTCGTCTATCAGCTGCGCTTGGCCGTCAACGGCGAGTTCTCGTTCGCCTATGTCAGCGAGGCGGTGCGCGAATACTTCCTGCTCGGCAGCGCCGAGCTGAGCCGCAGCGCGACGCCCTGGTTCGAGCGCATCCACCCCGACGACCGCGCCGCCGTGCGCGAGAGCCTGCTGGCCTCGGCGCGCAACCTCAGCCCCTGGCAGCAGGAGTTCCGCACGCCGCAGGCGGACGGCAGCGAGCGCTGGATCTACGGCAATGCCATCGCCCAGCGCGAGGCCGACGGCAGCGTGTTGTGGCACGGCTTCCTGACCGACATCTCACGCCAGCGCCGCGACGCGCTGGAGCTRGAGCGCTACCGCCATCATCTCGAGGAACTCGTCGAGGCGCGCACTGCCGAGCTGGCGGAAGCTACGCAGGCCGCCCAGGCCGCGAGCCTGGCCAAGAGCGCCTTCCTGGCCAACATGAGCCACGAGATCCGCACGCCGATGAATGCCATCATCGGCCTGACTTATCTGGCCCAGAGCGACACCATMGAGCCCGAGCAGCAGCAGCGTCTGCAGAAAGTCGCCAATGCGGCCGAGCACCTGCTCAGCGTCATCAACAACGTACTGGATTTCTCCAAGATCGAGGCTGGCAAGGTGAGGCTGGAGCAGCGCGAATTCACGGTCGGCGAGGTGCTGGACAACATCGCCAACATGACGACCCAGGCCGCCGCGGCCAAGCGGCTGCGTGTCGAGACCGACGTTGCGCCGGAGCTGGGCGGCCGCGTGCTGATCGGCGACCCGCAGCGCATCTCCGAGGTGCTGCTGAACTTCGCCGGCAATGCGGTCAAGTTCACCGACAGCGGCTTCGTGCGCCTGGCCGCGCGGCTCGACGAGACCCAGCCAGGCCCGGCGCTGGCACTGCGCTTCGAGGTGCAGGACAGCGGGATCGGCATTGCGAACGATGCGCAGGCGCGGCTGTTCCGCGACTTCGAGCAGGCCGACAGTTCCACGACGCGGCGCTATGGCGGCACCGGCCTGGGCCTGGCAATCTGCCGGCGCCTGGCCCACTTGATGGGCGGCCATGTCGGCGTCGACAGCACCTTGAACCGCGGCAGCACGTTCTGGTTCACCCTGCCCGTCGAGGCCGGCAGCCAGGCGCCGGCCCCGCCGGTAGCGGCCCCACGGCCGCATTCAGCGCGAGAACGGCTTGCCGAGCTGGCACGAGCCCAGCCGCGCCGTCTGCTGCTGGCCGAGGACAACCCCGTCAACCAGGAGGTGGCCGTCGCCCTCATCGGCAGTGCCGGCCTGGCGGTGGATGTCGCTGCCGATGGGCAGCAGGCCGTCGACATGGTCAAGGCCGGTGACTACGCCCTGGTGCTGATGGACGTGCAGATGCCCGTCATGGATGGCCTGGACGCAACGCGCGCCATCCGCCGCCTGCCCCAAGGCGCCGAGCTCCCCATCCTCGCCATGACGGCCAATGCCTTCGATGACGAGCGCCAGCGCTGCCTGGACGCCGGCATGGACGACCACGTCGCCAAGCCGGTCGTCGCCGAGCAGCTGTTCGCGACGCTGCACGACTGGCTGTCTGGGGTGAGACGTGTGACCCCTCGCCCAGTCGCACCCCGCTGAACGCGGCTGCACCTGGTCCGTCCCCCGAGGGGACGGCGATGCTTGCGGCATTGAGCCGCAAGCACATCGCCCAAGCGGGCCGGCTCGGTGAACTGGAGTCGGACACAAGCAGTCCCTGCGGACTGCTTGTGCCTACGSAAGGCCATGRGCCTCTGGCYCATGGCAGGCCCAGCGCTCGGCCCGAAGACCGTTACTGGGATTCTTTGATGAGCCGCCCCGAGCCGGCCTGCAGCGGCCGCGCATTCATCGGGTAGAGCTTGGCGAAGATGCCGAGCTGCTGGGCCGTCATGGTGACGGGCTGGCGCAGCACCATCCACAGCACGCCTTCGCTGCAGGGCGGCGTCGTCAGCGAACCCATGTAGGTGTAGTAGCCGCGCTCGGCGGGCAGCAACTGGTTCAGGTCGATCTGCACCTGGGCTTGCAAGGCCTCGCCCTTTTCCAGTGGCAGGTTGGCCCAGACCGTCTGGATCACCGGCTGGGGCTTGTTGTCGGGCCCGCGCTCCAGCAGCACGGCGACGACGGCGAGCTTGCCTTGCGCATCCTTGTGTACCAAGTGGGCCACCATGTCGGATTGCTTGCCGTTGACGCGCTCTTCGCTCGGGCGGTGGAAGTGGAACTGCACGAGTTCATAGCGCCGGCCCATGACGGTCAGGCCGTTGCCGGCGCCGACATTGACCTGGATGGTGTGGCCGTTGTCCTGCACCGAAAAGCTGCTGGTGCGGTAGTCGAAGCTGATCTTCTCCAACTCGACGGCGATGCCCTCGCGGATGTCGATGGGGCTCTGGCGCGTGCCGACGGCGCACAGCTTGTTCTCCGGCGCCAGCTCGGCCCAGCGCTCGGGGCCGATGTCGCCGGTGTAGCCCCAATGCGTCGGCTTGGCGGCCTCGGCCTTGCCCGGCTTGACGGGTTTGGCCGCCGGCTTGGCGGTGGCCGTGCCCTCGGGCTTGGTGGACAGGCGGTCCGCCAGGCGCTGGCGCAGCACCTCCACGGGTTCCTTGGGTTCCTCTGCCTGCGCAGCCGCACAGGCGGCCAGCAGCGCGGTGATCAGCCAGCGCTTTTTCATCATGTCGGTGATTTCGGCAAGCGGCCGCCAGGCTTGAGTCACGATCAGGCCGCAACGGAGCGCCTGACGCCGTACCAGGCCACCAGGCCGACCATCATCAGCCCCGCCGACGTGAGGGCCAGCGCCACGGTCGAGTGCATGACCAGCGGCACCAGCACACCAGCCACCAGGCCATTGGCCGCCGAGCCGATGCAGGCCTGCAGCGACGAAGCCATGCCGCGGCGCTCGGGCACCTGGTCCAGCACCAGCAGCGTGACGACGGGCACCATCAGCGCCCAACCGAAGGCGAACAGGCCGACCATGGGCAGAGCCCAGAAGGGGCTCAGCGGCGCGAACAGGTTGAGCAGCACGTTGGTGATCGACACGGCCACCATGATGCGAAAGCCCCGCATGATCTGGCGCTTCGGGCCCATCTTGCCCGCCAGCCGGCCGCTGACCGCCGCGCCAGCCATGATGCCGCCGATGGAGCACAGGAAGAACCAGAAAAACTGCTGCGGCGCGAAGTGCAGGTGTTCACCCAGGAACACCGGCGTGGCCAGCACGTAGAGAAACATGCCGTTGAACGGGATGCCGCTGGCCAGCACCAGCATCATGAACTTCGGGCTGCTGCACAGCCGCCAGTACTCGCGCATCAGTGCGCCGACGTGGAAGGGCTGCACCAGGTTCGCGTGCAGCGTCTCGGGCAGCAGCCGCCAGTTGGATACCAGCAGGGCAGCGCCCACGGCGGTCAGGAACCAGAAGATGGAGTGCCAGTCGGCGTGCACGAACAGGAAGCCGCCCACCATGGGGGCGATGGCCGGTGCCACACCGAAGAAAAGTGTCACCTGCGACATCACGCGCTGGGCATCCGCCGGCGGGAACATGTCGCGGATGATGGCCCGCGACACGACGATGCCGGCGCCAGCCGACATGCCCTGCACCGTCCGCCAGAACACCAGCTGGCCGATGGAGCCCGCCACTGCGCAGCCGACGCTGGCCGCCGTGAAGACGCCCAGGCCGATCAGCACGACGGGGCGGCGGCCGAAGCAGTCCGACAGCGCGCCGTGGAAGAGGTTCATGAAGGCGAAGCCCAGCAGATAGGCGGACAGCGTCTGCTGCATCTGCACCGGGGTCGCATCCAGCGCCGCGGCAATGCCGGCAAAGGCCGGCAGATAGGTGTCGATGGAGAAGGGGCCCACCATGGCCAAACAGGCCAACAGCACGGACAGGGCCCAGCGAGGCGCACGCCAGAGGCGGCTGGCTTCGGGATTCATGCAAGGCAGTCTATCGAGCCGGGGCCGTTCAGCCGAAAGAAAGAGGCAAGAAAAGAGTGAAGCAAGCCGATAGGCCGGATTCTGTGCGCCGCCCTCCCCTTGCGGTTCGGACGGCGTGACCGCCATTCCTCTGGGCCGAGCATCACTGCCCGGCTCGGTGCCACCTACCCGCCAGCTCTGCGAGCCGCATCAACGCTGGCCTACTTGGTGTTGCTGCGCGTAGAGATTGCCCGTTTCACCTCTGCCGGGCAGAGCCCGGCAGAGGTGCTATGCGGCTCGCGCTTGCGCGCGAGGGTGCGAGGCTTTCGCCTCACCCCAACGCCAGCTTGCGCTGGCGCCGCATAGACCACCCATCGGGGTGTCCCAGCAGAACTCGTCTCTGTTGCTCTGATCCTCGGCTTTCGCCGGGCAGCCGTTAGCTGCTACGCCGCTCTATGCAGTCCGGACCTTCCTCCAGGGCCATGTTTCCATGCTTGCCCCAGCGGCGGTCTGGCTTGCTTCACGGGAGCGAGTATCGCAGGCACGGGCATGTGGTTTGCCTGAGGCCACGTCCACTACCGAGATTCCGTCATGACTTCACCCGTGAGAACCGGCCAGGCGCAGATCATGGGCCGCCAGGAGTTCGGCGAGCGCTTCCGGCAACGCTTCGTCGACCCGGCCTACGGCGCCGAGCGCGACGCATTGGGTCGGCTGGAGCAGATTGCCTGGGAGGCCTTCGAGGAAGGCCGCAAGGCCCCGATCACCGTCAAGGCCGGTGCGGGCTTTGCCGATCCCGACTACGACCTATCGCGCGAATGGCGCGACCTGCACCTGCGGCTGAAGGAGGCTCAGGACGCCTGGGCCAGCTCATCATCGCGCGTCCTCGTCATCAACGCCTCGCCGCGCAACGACGGCAGCTGCCCCGGTGAGATGTCCAAGACCTGGCGCATGACACAGATCGCCCGCGCCGCCTGCGAGGCCGAAGGCATGGCCGTGGAAGTGCTGGACCTGAGCCGGTTGACGTCGGATTACGACCGCCACATCCACCCCTGCAAGGGCTGCGTGTCCACCGCGATGCCACTGTGCCACTGGCCCTGCAGCTGCTACCCCAACCACGCCACTGGGCAGACCAATGACTGGATGGCCGAGATCTACGAGCATTGGGTGCGCGCCCACGGCGTGCTGCTGTTGACGCCGGTGCACTGGTACCAGGCCACCAGCCCGCTGAAACTGATGATKGACCGCCTCGTTTGCGCCGACGGCGGCAACCCCGACCCGACCTCCACCCAGGGCAAGAAGCCCGAACTGGCGCGCGAGATGGAGCTCAAGGGCTGGGGCTACCCCAAGCACCTCGCTGGTCGCATCTACGGCCTCGTCGTGCACGGCGACGTCGCCGGCATCGACGGCACGCGCCGTGCGCTGTCGGACTGGCTGGACTGGATGGGCCTGGTCGACGCCGGATTCGGCGCGCGCTTGGACCGCTACATCGGTTACTACGAGCCCTATGCAACCAGCCATGACGCTCTGGACAAGGACACCGACGTGCAGGAAGAGGTCAAGCGAGCCGCGCGCGCGGTGGCGCTCAGCGTTGGCCTGATGCGCGACGGGCACATAAAGCATGGCGACGAAGGCCTGCCCAAGCCACGCACCAAGTGAGCTGGCACACTGCTCCGATTCGCAGAAACGGAGCCCTCGATGAAAGCCGCCAGCATCCTCGACACCATCGGCAACACGCCGCACATCCGCCTGCAGCGCCTGTTCAGCGGCGCCGAGGTGTGGGTCAAGTCCGAGCGCAGCAACCCGGGCGGCTCCATCAAGGACCGCATCGCGCTGTCGATGATCGAGGACGCCGAAGCGCAGGGCCTGCTC
>NZ_JBFULE010000309.1:0-5879 GCF_056400485.1 Roseateles sp. P5_B10 | reverse complement strand
GTGCCCGGCGTGGCACGGGACGCCGGCGGCCGGCGGCGCTACCGCGAGCAGCACGTCGCCTGGCTCGAATTGATGGAGAGGCTGCGCACCACCGGCATGTCCATCGCCGAGATGCGCCGCTACACCGAGTTGGTCACCCAGGGCCGCAAGAGCCTGGCGGCGCGCCGCGACATGCTCGCCGCCCACCGCGCCGACGTGCTGGCGACGATCTCGCGCTGGCAGGAGGCCCTGACCGCGCTGGACCAGAAGCTGGATTTCTACGACGACTGGATCGCCACCGGCCAACGCCCGGCGCGTGATCCGCTCAAGCCCCTCAACCCCGGAATCAAGTCATGACCGACATCGACAACCCCACCGCCAACAAGGCCCTGCTGCAATCCATCTACGCCGCCCTGGCCGATGGCGACGGCGCCCCCTTCGTTGCCGCCATGGACGAGGACTTCAGCTGGACCATCGCCGGCGTCTCGCCCTGGTCGCGCTGCTGGGCCGGCCGCGACGTGGTGCGCGGGCAGTTGCTGCAGCCGCTGTTCCAGCGCTTTGCGACGCGCTACCGCAGCCGCGCCCAGCGCTTCATCGCGGAGGGCGACCATGTCGTCGTGCAATGCCAGGGCGAGGTGCAGACCCACGCGGGCGAGGCCTACAACAACCACTATTGCATGGTGTTCCGCCTGCAGGCAGGCCGGCTCAAGGAGGTGACCGAGTACATGGACACCGACCTCGCCTGCCGCGTGCTCGGGTCGCCCTGAGCGGCGCTGGCCATGACTGATGCGGCCAGCTCATAAGCCCATTCGGCGAACGCGCATGGCCTGTCGCAAAGCCTAGGACAATTGCGCCACCCCCTTCTCGTCGCCTGCCATGAAGCTGCTACCCCTCTTCTCGACGCTTGCGCTGGCCCTGACCCTGAGCTGCGCTCCCGCCCACGCCGCCACCGCACCCGGCGTCTCCTGGCAGGCCGCCGCGGCCGATGCCGACATCGACCGCTACTTCGTCCAGGCCAAGGCCGAGAAGAAGCCGGTGCTGCTATACTGGGGCGCCAAGTGGTGCCCGCCGTGCAACCAGCTCAAGGCGACGCTGTTCAACCGCGCCGACTTCATCGAGCAGAGCAAGGCCTTCGTGGCCGTGGGCATCGACGGCGATGCGCCCGGTGCGCAAAAGCTCGGCACGCGCTTCAAGGTGCGCGGCTACCCGACCCTGATCCTGTTCAACCCGGCCGGCAGCGAGATCACCCGCCTGCCGGGCGAGGCCGATGCGGCCCAGGTCATGAAGGTGCTGCAGCTCGGCCTGTCCAGCGGCCGCCCGGTCAAGGCGGTGCTGGCCGATGCCCTCAATTCAAAATCCACGGGCAGGAAGCTGTCGGCCAATGAATGGCGGCTGCTGGGCTTCTATGGCTGGGAGACCGACGAGCAGCAACTGCTGCCGGTGGCGCAGCGCCCGGCGACGCTGTCCCAATTGGCCAAGGCCAGCGAAGGCGCCGATGCCGAGACGACGACGCGGCTGTGGCTGAAGTCCATCGGCGCGATGGCCGAGGGCAAGCCGGCCGACCCCACACAGCTGCCACGCCTGCGCGCCGTGCTGGCGGACGCAGCCCAATCCCGTGCCCACATGGACGTGCTGACCAACGAGGCGCCCGACCTGGTCAAGGCGCTCGCCCCGCAACCCGGCGAGGCGCGCAATGCGCTGGTCGCCGAGTTCGACGCGGCGCTGAAACGCCTCAACGAAGACGCCACGTTGTCCCGCGCCGACCGGCTGAACGCGCTGCAGGGCCGCATCGATCTGGCTCGGCTGGACTCGCCCAAGGACGACCCGAACCCGAAGAACATCCCCGCCGCGCTGCTGGCCGAGGCGCGCGAACAGGCCAGCCGAGCCAATCGCGAGATCACCGACGGCTACGAGCGCCAGGCCGTCGTCACCGAGGCCGCCCACCTGCTCGGCCGCGCCGGCCTGTGGAAGGAGAGTGACGAGCTGCTGAAGTCAGCCCTGGCGCGCAGCCACTCGCCCTACTACCTGATGAGCCAGCTCGGCGGCAACGCGAAGAAACAGGGCCGCAAGGCCGACGCGCTGCGCTGGTACGAGGAGGCCTTCAACAAGAGCGAGGGGCCGGCCACGCGCCTGCAATGGGGCACGACCTACCTCGGCGCGCTGGTCGAGCTGTCGCCCGAGGACACGCCGCGCATCGAGAAGGCGGCGGCCCAGCTCTTTACCGAGGCAGACAAGGACCCCGGCGCCTTCTACGAACGCAGCGAGCGTTCATTGAAAAAGGTGGCGACCCTGCTGGGCGCGTGGAATCAGAGCCCGGCGCAAGCCGCCGCCGTGGGYCGGCTCAAGGCCCAGCTCGACGGCGTCTGCGGCAAGCTGGATGCCGCCGATGCCAAGGCCAGGTCGGCCTGCCAGGGGCTGATGAAGCCAACCAGCAAGGCCTGACCGCTAGGAATCGGACAGCAGCGGGTCGCGTCGCAGGTCGGCGTCCACGTCCATCAGCACGCTGGCCAGTTCCAGCGTGCGCCACAGCCCTTCGGGCATGGCCAGGATGGCCTCGGGGGTGCGCGCCTGGCTGACCCAGGCACCGATCTCCGCATGCTGCTCGGCAGTCAGCAGGCAACGGTCACGCATCTCGTCGAGTGTCTGCACGCTCAGCCTTTCGTTGCGGCACGGTCGCCGTCGTGGGATGGGAATCTAAGCCATGCCCGCGACTTCAGGCATCATTTTTTGCGCGCCTTGGCCGGCGGGGGCGGCGTCTTGGCCACATCGCCGATGACCGTCTTGAGTGGGCAGACCCGGAAGGCCGGGCACTTGGCGCAGCCGACTACGGCAGCGATCGGGCAGAGGGTCATGGCTGGCGTTCCGGCGGGCTGAGGGATTGCGGCCCAGCATACGCCGCCACGGCCGCGTCAGGCCGTGATGACCGTGCGAAAGGCGGCGATGAAGTCCGCCACGGCGCGCGGCGAGCGCACGCCCTGTGGCTGCACGGCGTGCACCTCCACCGGCACTTCGGGCAGCAGGGTGCGCACGTGCAGGCCCTCGCCCGTGGCGGCCTGGGCAGTGAAGGAGTCGATGATGGCGGGACCGAAGCCCTGCTCGGCCATGACCATGGCGATATGGTGCGTCTGCACCGTCATGCCGGCCTTGGCGACCAGGCCCAGGCGTGACCAGTGATCGGCCAGCACGGCGCCCAGCGGGTCGCGCTCGTCGATGCGGATGAAGGGCTCGCGCAGCACCTCCTGCATCGTCACCGTCGTGCGCTTGTCGGCCGGCGTCTTGCGCGCGGACACGCAGACCAACCGCCCCGCCGCGACGAATTCGTCCTGCAACGCCGGATGCGGCAGCTTGCCGTAGACGATGCCGACATCGCCCTCCTGCAGCGCCATCGCGCGGGCGATGTCGTTGGAGTGCAGCGTGCGCACCGACACCGGCATGCCCGCATGCGCCTTGCGGAAGATGCGCAGTGCGTCCGGCAGCGCACGCACCGCGAGCGACGGCACGATGAGGATGCGCAAAGGGTGGTCCTGGTCCTGCCGCAGCGCCGAGGCCATGCGGCGCAGCGACTCCAGCTGCAGCATCAGCGCCTGCACCTCGGGGTAGAGGGCCTGGGCTTCACGCGTGGGCACCAGGCGGCGCTTCTGGCGCGTGAACAGCGCGTAGCCAAGCTGCAGCTCTGCGTGCTGCAGCGTCTGCGTGACGGCGGGCTGGGTCACGTGCAGCAGCTTGGCGGCGGCGCCGACGCTGCCGGTCAGCATGACGGCGTGGAAAGTTTCGACGTGCTTGATCCTCATGGCGGGCTTCATTAGGTCAGCTGATGAGATGGCGGTCAAACGCGATGCACGGCCGGGGCCGGTTTTCCTAGCATCCAGCCCATCGATCAACGCCCCGCCATGGAGGACTTCATGAAGCATTCCGCCGCTGCCGCCACCCTCGCCGGCCTGACGTGCCTGACAGGCCTGTGCGCCCACGCCGAACCCGGCACGCTCGACAAGGTGAAGGCCTCGGGCACGATCACGCTGGCCTACCGCGAGTCGTCCATTCCCTTCTCCTACCTCGGCGAAGACGCCAGGCCCACCGGCTTTGGCTGGGAGATCTGCGCCAAGGTCGTCGAGCAGGTGAAGAAGGCCACCGGCCGCGCCGACCTGAAGGTGGCCGCGCAGGCCGTGACCTCGCAGAACCGCATCCCRCTGCTGACCAACGGCACTATCGACATCGAGTGTGGCTCGACGACCAACAACAGCGCGCGCAACAAGCAGGTCGCGTTCTCGATCAACTACTTCTACACCGGCACACGGCTGCTCGTGAAGGCCGGCTCATCGGTGCAGGGTTTCGCTGACCTGAAGGGACGCAAGGTCGTCTCGACCTCGGGCACCACCAACGTCCAGGTGCTGCGCAGGTTCAACGTCGAGCGCGACCTGGGCTTTGAGCTGCTGGGAGCCAAGGACCATGCCGAATCGGCCCTGCTCATGCAGCAAGGCCGCGCGGACGCCTTCGGCATGGACGACATCCTGCTGTTCGGCCTGCGCGCCAGCGCCCAGGACCCGGCCTCGCTGGCCATCGTCGGCGAGGCGCTGCAGGTCGAACCCTACGCCATCATGCTGCGCAAGGACGACCCGGCCTTCAAGAAGCTCGTCGACGACACCGTGGCCGGGCTGATGAAGAGCGGCGAGTTCGAGGCGCTGTACAAGAAGTGGTTCCAGTCGCCCATCGCGCCGCGCGGCATCAACCTGAACGCGCCGATGAGCCCGGAGCTGCGCGACAACCTCAAGCAGCTGTCCGACAAGCCGGCCGTCTGAAGTGAAAGTACGCCCCTCGCCCAGTCTTGCCGCGCTGAACGCGGGCAAGCCCAGTCGGTCCCCCAGGGGGACGGCGATGCTTGCGGCGTCGAGCCGCAAGCACATCGCCCACCGGGCCGGCTTGGGGCGGCCCGGCGCTCGGCCCGAAGAATCCTTCATGCGTCGCGGGTGCCACGACCGCGGAATGGACAACTGACATGAACGTCATCGGCGTGCTGGGCGGCATGGGCCCGCTGGCCACGGTCGACTTCATGCGCAAGGTGCTTGACGCCACATCGGCCGCGCGCGATCAGGACCACGTGCCGATGATCGTCAGCTGCCTGCCGCAGATTCCGGACCGCACCGCCGCCTTCCGGGGCGCGGGCGACTCGCCGCTGGAGGCCATCGTCGCCAGCGGCCGGCGGCTGACGTCGGCCGGCGCCGACCTCATCGTCATGCCCTGCAACACCGCCCATCTGTGGTTCGACGAGGTCCAGGCCCAGCTGCAGCGGCCCATGCTCCACCTCGTCGACGCGGCGCTGCGCGAGGCGCTGGACCTGGCCGGGCCCGAGGCCCGCATCGGCCTGCTGGCCACCGACGCGACCACCGCCTCGGGCCTGTATATCAACCGCCGCCTGGCCGACGCGCCACCGGTGCAGTGGCTGCTGCCGACCGCCGCCGAAATGCTGGAGCGCGTCATGCCCGGCATCGAGGCCGTCAAGGCCGGCCGGCTGCAGGACGGCCAGGCCCTGCTGGCCGACGCGGCTCGCGCATTGCGCCAGCGCGGCGCGGCCGTCCTCGTGCTGGCCTGCACGGAGATCCCCATCGTGCTGGGCGCCGCAGCCTGCGGCCTGCCGGTCGTCGATGCGACGGCGGCCCTGGCGCGCCTTGTTGTCGCCAGCGTGGGCCGGGGCTGAAGCCACCCACGCGCGCTTTCCCGCCGCTCGCGCGGCTGCTACCGCCACTCATCCCGGCCCATTGCCCCACGCCGCCGCCCGGGCCGGATACTGCTCGCCACTGCAACGACAAGAAGAGATTGGCATGCGTGATTGGCGAGGACGCCTGCTGGCCCTGCTGACGATGGCCGGCCTGTGCACGGTGGCGGCCGCGGGGCCGCTCAAGCCC
>NZ_JBFULE010000308.1:0-5897 GCF_056400485.1 Roseateles sp. P5_B10 | reverse complement strand
GGTACTGGTCGTGCTGGCGGACCAACTCGGCCGCTCCGTGGGCGACATGTACAAGGGCGCCTGGGGCCCGTCCATCCTGCAGGTGCTGATCTTTGCGCTCTACACCTTCGTGCTGAGCCGTGTGAAGCCGGACCACGTACCCGGTGTTCCCAAGGAAGCGCGCACGCTGCAAGGCTGGGCACTGTGGAAGAAGTGTTTGCGCGGCATCGTGCCGTCGGCCGTGCTGATCTTTGCCGTGCTCGGCTCCATGGGCGGCCTGCCCGGCATCAACACGGCCATCTGCACGCCGACCGAGGCCGGTGCGATGGGTGCGGTCGGCGCCTTCATCCTGGCCGGCCTGCACAAGCGCCTGAACTGGCCGCTGATCAAGGACACCATGCTCGGCACCATGCGCATCACGGCCATGGTGGTCTTCATCCTGATCGGCTCGCGCACCTTCTCGCTGGTGTTCCAGGGCGTCGAAGGCGGGCGCTGGATCGAGCACATGTTGAGCGACCTGCCGGGCGGCCAGATCGGCTTCCTGATCGTCGTCAACCTGTTCATCTTCTTCCTGGCCTTCTTCCTCGACTTCTTCGAGATCGCCTTCATCATCCTGCCGCTGCTCGGGCCGGTGGCCGAGAAGATGGGCATCGACCTCGTCTGGTTCGGCGTSMTGCTSTGCGTGAACATGCAGACCAGCTTCATGCAYCCRCCGTTCGGCTTYGCGCTGTTCTATCTGCGCGGCATCTCGGACACGCTGTTCAAGAACGGCTCGATCCCGAAGAAGGTGCTGTCCAGCGACATCTACATGGGCTCCATCCCCTGGGTGTTCATGCAGCTCATCCTCGTCGCCATCGTCATCTTCTTCCCGCAGACCGTGACCGTCTTTCTCGACAAGGAGAAGGCAGTGGACCTGAACCAGGCGTCGGAGCTGTTGCAGCAGATGGGCGGCCACGACAAGCCCGCTGACATGAGCTCGGACGATGCGAGCAAGCTGTTCGCCCCTGAACCAGCGGCGTCAGGTGCCAGCGCGCCCGCGGATGACGGCGACGCCGTGCGGCGTGCCCTGGAGGACGCGGCGAAGAAGTAGGCACTCCGGGAGGCACTCCGGGCCGCCAACGAAAAAGCCCCGCATCGCGGGGCTTTGCCTTTGCTGCGGCGCGAGGCTTACAGCTTCTGCGCCTGCATGAAGTCGTCAAAGCCGGCTTCCGAGAAGCGGAACCAGAGGTTCTGGTCGCGACGGAAGTTGGAAAAGTCCTCGTAGACCTTCTTCCAGTTCGGGTTCTTGGCCGACAGCTCGGCGTAGATGCCCATGGATTCCTTGAACGCGGCGTCCATCACGTCCTTGGGGAAGCGGAACAACTTGGTGCCCGAACCCACCAGCTGCTTCAGCGCGCCGGGGTTCTTGGCGTCGTACTTGGCCTGCATGTCGATATGCGCCATGGCAGATGCTGCTTCGACCACGGCCTTGTATTCGGCCGACAAACCCTCGTACGCCTTGGTGTTGATGAAAAAGTCGAGCTGCGGGCCGCCTTCCCACCAGCCGGGGTAGTAGTAGTTGGGCGCGACCTTGTTGAAGCCCAGCTTCTGGTCGTCATAGGGGCCGACCCACTCGGCCGCATCGATCGTTCCCTTCTCCAGCGCCGAGTAGATCTCGCCACCGGCGATCTGCTGCGGCACGGCGCCCATGCGCTCCATCACGCGGCCAGCGAAGCCGCCGATGCGGATCTTCAGGCCCTTGATGTCGGCGACGCTCTTGATCTCCTTGCGATACCAGCCGCCCATCTGCGCGCCGGTATTGCCGCCGAGGAAGTTGATGATGTTGTAGTTGCGATAGAACTCGCGCATCAGCTTCAGGCCGTTGCCCTCCACCATCCAGGCCGTCATCTGGCGGCTGTTCAGGCCGAAGGGGATGGCGCAGCCCAGCGCGAAGGTCTCGTCCTTGCCGAAAAAGTAGTAGGGCGCCGTGTGCGCGATCTCGACGGTAGCGTTCTGCACCGCGTCAACCACCTGCAGCGCCGGCAYGATCTCGCCGCCGGCATGCACGGAGATCTGGAACTTGCCGCCGGTCATCTCGGAGACCTTCTTCGCGAACACGTCGGCCGCGCCGAAGATGGTGTCCAGCGACTTGGGGAAGCTCGATGCGAGGCGCCAGCGCACTTGCGCCTGGGCGTGCACGACGGCAGGGGCAGCGCCCGCGGCCAGCACGCCAGCCAAGCCCGCGTGGCGCACAAAGGAACGACGTTCCATGGTCATTGAAGTCTCCTGTTTTCGGATTTGCGAAGAGAAAAGTGTCGGGCGATTCTAGGAAGACCGCACCGCCAGCCGGCCCGGATTTACCCCGGCGCTGACGCGTCAGATGCGCGTCAGTTGCCTGCGAGTTTCATGCCCGTGACGAGCACCGAACCGATGGTCTTGGTGCCCATCGTGTACTCGTCGGCGCCGATGCCGACGATGTTCTGCAGCATGTCACGCAGATTGCCAGCGATGGTGACCTCATGAACCGGGTAGGCGATCTCGCCGTTCTCGACCCAGTAACCGCTCGCGCCGCGCGAATAGTCGCCCGTCACGTAGTTCACACCCTGGCCCATCAGCTCGGTGACGAGCAATCCGCGGCCGAGGCGCCGGATCATCGTCGGCAGGTCGTCGCCTGGCGCGGTGGCACGGCTCGTCATGCGCAGATTGTGCGAACCGCCCGCATGGCCGGTCGTCTTCATGCCCAGCTTGCGCGCCGAGTAGCTGGACAGGAAGTAGCCCTGCAGCACGCCGCCTTCCACGACCGAGCGCGCGCGCGTGACGACACCTTCGTCGTCGAAGGGCGAGCTGCCCTTGCCCTTCTTCACATGCGGGTCTTCGGAGATGTCGATATGCGGCGCCATGACCGGCTTGCCCAAGCTGTCGAGCAGGAAGGTGGTGCGGCGGTAGAGCGCACCGCCACTGGTCGCCTGCACGAGCGCACCGAGCAGGCCGATGGCCACCGTGCTCTCGAACAGCACCGGGATCTCGGCGGTTGCCACCTTGCGTGCCTTCAGCCGCGACAAAGCACGCTCCGACGCGTAACGGCCCACCGCCTCGGGCGAGGCCAGATCAGCCGCGTCGCGCATGGAGCTGTACCAGGCGTCGCGCTGCATGCCCGCGCCGCGGCCAGCGATGGGCGCAACCGACAGCGAATGCCGCGAGCTGGCATAGCCGCCACGGAAGCCGCGCGTATTGCCCATCCAGAAATGCGACTGCTGGGCCGACACGGCCGCGCCTTCGCTGTTGGTGATGCGCTTGTCCACGGAAAGGGCAGCGGCCTCGCAGCGCAGCGCAATCTCGGCGGCTGCAGCGGCGTCGACGGACCAGGGATGGAAGAGATCCAGCTCGGGCCGCTGGGTCGCATCCAACGCCAGGTCGGCCGCATCGGGCAGCCCGGCGAACTCGTCCTCGGCCGTGAAGCGGGCAATATCGTAAGCCGCACGCACTGTGTCGCGGATAGCCTGTGGCGAGAAGTCCGACGTGCTGGCATTGCCGCGGCGCTGGCCGAGGTAGACCGAGATGCCGAGCGACTTGTCACGGTTGCGCTCGACGTTCTCCAATTGGCCCAGGCGCGCCGATACCGACAGGCCGCAGCCCTCAGACACTTCTGCACCGGCATCGGTCGCGCCGATCTTTTTCGCTTCGCCGAGCGCATCCTCGATCCATTGCTGGAACTGCTCGGGGCTGTAGGCAAAACCGTTCTGAGGCTGGGGCATGAAAGCAAAGCGCCGGGCGATGCCGGCGCCGGTGTCAATGGGGTGGGGGACAATGATAAGACTCCGCTCTCTCCCGCACCGCGATGCACGATCCCAACCCTGAATTCGAAGACGACGACGACTTCGACGGCCCCAGCAAGAGCCAGCTCAAGCGCGACATGACCGCGCTGCAGAAGCTCGGCGAAGAATTGCTCGTCTTGCCCGAGAGCCGTTGGGAGCCGCTGGCGCTGCCCGAGATCCTTTACGACGCGCTGCGCCACGCCAAGAAGATCACCAATTTCGAGGGCAAGCGCAGGCAGATCCAGTACATCGGCAAGCTGATGCGCAAGATCGATCCCGAGCCGATCCGGGAAGCGGTGGCCGCTTTCARGCTCGGCCATGCGCAGGACAGCCTCAAGCTGCATCAGTCCGAGCGCTGGCGCGAACGCCTGCTGGCGACCGACGACGCGCTGCAGGAGTTCCTCGCCGAGCACGCCGACGTCGACATCCAGCAGCTGCGCAGCCTCGTGCGCGCGGCGCGCAAGGACGCGGCCAACGAGCCGGAGAAACGCAGCGGCCGCGCCTTCCGCGAGCTGTTCCAGTTCATCAAGGCTTCCGAAGCCGCGGCCGAAGATGAGTGAGCAGGTCCGCATCGGTGTCGTGTCCATCAGCGACCGGGCATCAGCCGGTGTCTACGAAGACAAGGGCCTGCCTGCCCTCAAGGACTGGCTGACGGGCGCGCTGCACAACCCCATCGAGTTCGTGTCCCGCCTGATTCCTGACGAGCAGGCCGACATCTCGGCGGCGTTGACCGAGCTGGTCGACACCGAACGCTGCGACCTGGTGCTGACGACCGGCGGCACCGGCCCCGCACCGCGTGACGTCACGCCCGAGGCGACGCTGGCCGTGGCTGACCGCGTGATGCCGGGCTTTGGCGAGCAGATGCGCCAGATCTCGCTGCATTTCGTGCCCACGGCCATCCTGTCGCGCCAGGTCGCCGTCATCCGCGGCAAGAGTCTGATCATCAACCTGCCCGGCCAGCCCAAGGCCATCGCCGAAACTCTGGCTGGCCACGAGAAGGCCAGCGGCATCTTCGCCRCCGTACCCTATTGCATCGACCTGATCGGCGGGCCCTACCTCGAGACCCGCGACGAGGTCTGCAAGGCTTTCAGACCCAAGAGCGCACAACGCCCCGTCTAGCCTTCGACCGTTCCTGGCTCGGCCAGCGCCGCAGCCACGTCATCCAGGCTGCGATTGCTGCTGAGGCCGAACCCGCCCACGACGCGCTGACCGGTGGCGCCGCGCCCCTTGGCGGTGTGCACGCCAACCCAGGCATTGCGGCCGGCGCGCTTGGCGGCATAGAGCCCCAGGTCGGCCAGGTTGACGACCTGCTGCCAGCTGCGTGCCTGTGGCCGCTCCGGCTCGAAGGGCACGCAGGCAAAGCCGAYGGAACAGCTGACATCGAGGCGGCCGCCGTCGTCGAGCTCAAACGGCGTGGCGGCGATGACGGCGCGCATGCGCTCGGCCAGCTCCTCAGCGCGCAGGCGATCGGTGTCGCGCGCCACGGCCAGGAATTCCTCGCCACCCCAGCGCACCAGGTAATCGGACTCGCGCATCACCGAACGCAGCCGGGCGCCGAACTGCACCAGCACCGCGTCGCCCGCGGCATGGCCGTGCCGGTCGTTGATGCGCTTGAAGGCATCGATGTCGAGCAGCAGGAAGACGTTGTCCGTATCCAGCGGCTGGCCCCCGGCGGCAAGCGTCTCCTGTGATCGGCGCAGGCTGGCTGCCAGGTCCTGCTCRATGTGGTCACTCAGGAAGCGGCGGTTGTGCAGGCCCGTCAACGGATCGGTCACGCTGCTCAACTGAAGCTGCTCTGATTTCTCTTGCAAAGCGTGGTGCATCGCCCGCAACTCGACCGTGCGCTCGCGCACCTTGTGCTCCAGCTCGAGCTGCCGGTGGCGCAGCAGCCGCGTGCGCCCGGCCACCGCCGCGAGCACGAGCAGGCATAGCGCAAACACCAGGGCAGCGCGGAACCACCAGGTCTGGTGCCAGGCAGGCCTCACCGTCACCGCCAGGGCCAGTTCGCGCTCGCCCCATTGGCCGTCGCGGTTGGAGGCGCGCAGGCGCAGCCGGTAGTCACCCGGTGGCAGGTTGGTATAGGCGGCCACCCGGCGCGCCGCGTCGGCCGCCATCCAGCTGGCA
>NZ_JBFULE010000307.1:0-5910 GCF_056400485.1 Roseateles sp. P5_B10 | reverse complement strand
CACGTTGAAGACGGTGCCGCTGGCCACGTACTTGAAGCGCAGCGCGTCAGCGGCGGGCACGGTGCCGGTGAAGGCGTCCAGCGTGATGTAGCCGTCAGCGCCTTGCACCGGCGCTTCGAGGCCGACGCTGATCTGGCCAGTGGCCGAGTAATAGAGGCGAACCGGGCTGCTGGTGGCCACACGCGGCCACTTGACCATGCTCTTGTTCAGCCACACGGCGCGGGCGTCGGTGCTGGAGACCTGGCGCAGGTCCGGCGGCGCGAAGTAGACGGTGGCGTCGCGCTCCACCAGCCAGATCTGGCCGACCTGGTTCTGGATGTTCAGCGCGGCGTACTCGACATGGATGTTGTCGTTGCGGCCGTCCTTGTCGTTCTCGTTGGGCGGCATGCCGTGGATGATGAATTCCAGGGCCTTGCGGTTCACGTCGCCCTGCGGGTTCAGCACGGGGATGTCGAACACGACTTCGCCGTCACCGACCGCGTAGCCGGGCATGGCGCTCAGCGGGACGGGCTGGCCCCAGTTCTCGATGTTGACGCCGGCGGGCAGTGCCGGAGCGTTCAGGCCGCTGCCGTTCCACAGATGCAGGCCCCAGGCGCTGTAGCCGCTGTCGAAGCGCTTGTAGTGCACGCGCAGGGTCTTGATGTCGGGCGCGGGCAGCAGCAGCGGGTTGCTGGCGTAGCTGGTGCTGTCGCCTGCCAAGCGCCAGATCTCGTTGGCGCCGGCCAGGAGCGCATAGCTCTGGTCGGCGCCGCCGTTGTCCTTGTTGTCGCCGTTGTGCAGCAGGAAGCCGACGGTGCCGCTGCCCGCGGCCAGGGGCACGTCGTAATAGACGCCGAAGTCGTCGCTGCCGGCCGCGTTCCAGCCGCCGTTCCAGTTCGGGCTTTGGGCGGCGTTCCAGGTGTGGATCTGCCAGCCGGCGTAGTCGCCGCCCGAGCGGCGGTAGTGCACGCGCAGCGAGGTGGCGGGTGCACCGGGCGTAGCCACGGCGGCAATCTTGGCGCGTGGCGCCTGCTGGGCGACTGGCACGCCGGCCAGCAGCTCAACGCCGCTGCTGTCTTCGGCTGCCGCGCTGCTGACGCTGCTCATGGTGGCCTGTGGTTCGACGCTCCCGCCGCCACAGGCCCCCAGCAGCGCCAGCGCGCCGATTGCCAAGCCCGTGATCGCCTGTCGCGCCTGCAGCGCCCAGCCTGCCCATGCCTTCATGTCGTGCACTCCTTGGAAGTGCGCGGATGCTATTGAAGCAAAACTACATATGGAAGCTGGTGAAATCCCGAGGGGAAGTTCATGAATTTCCACTATGTATAGAGAGATTCGCCCAGAAGGATCATGGATCTATTTGATCTATGTGTAGTTTTATTTCAATCATGATGCCTTGCGTCTGGAAGGAAACGAAAGATGTGACGACTGAGGAAATCGTGAGGATGACTCACGACATGCGGGCAGCGCAGGACTAAGCTTCAACCAGGAGACTGCAGCGAGAGCAGGGGACTGCCATGAACAAGATCCGTACCTTGAGCGCCGCCCTGGCCGTGATCGCCACGGCGGTCGGCCTGAGTGGCTGCGCCGTCGAAACCAGGCCACCGCCGACCACCGACGTTTTCGTCGATTCCGCGTTCAAGCCGCCCAGCGTCCACATCGATGCGCAGGAGGCGCTGGCTCTGAGCCCGGCGATGAAGCGCTTCGCCGAGACGGAGATGGCCAGCGAGATCCGCAACAAGGGTCTGCGCGATGGCCTCATCGACGCCCTCTACACCAAGGGCCGGCTGCAGCTGGACTACGACGCCGAGAACACCCGCACGGCGGCCGAGGCCTTCGAGGCCAAGCGTGGCAACTGCATGTCGCTGGTGCTGATGACGGCGGCCTTCGCCCGCCACCTGAACATGCCGGTGCGCTTCAACAGCGTCTTCCTGGAAGAGAGCTGGACCCGTTCCAACGGCATCTTCTTCGTCGCCGGCCACGTCAACATCAGCCTGGCCCGGCCGCTGGCCGTCGGCCGCACAACCGTCTTCGGTGACCCGGAGCTGCTGACCATCGACTTCCTGCCGCCCGACCAGGTGCGCGGCCATCGCGGCCGGGTCGTCGACGAGTCCACCATCCTGGCGATGTTCCTGAACAACCGTGCCGCTGAGGCGCTGACGGTGGGCAAGGTCGATGACGCCTACTGGTGGGCGCGCGAGGCCATCCGCACCGATGCACGTTGGCTGTCGGCCTACAACACCCTGGCCGTGCTCTACCGCCGCAAGGGCCTGATGGACCGCGCCGAGGCGACGCTGCGCCTGGTGCTGGATCGCGAGCCGCTCAACACCCAGGCAATGTCCAACCTCGTTCTCGTGCTCAGCGACACCGGTCGCCGGGAGGAGGCTCTGGTCTATTCCAACCAGCTCGCCCAAATCCAGCCCATCGCGCCCTACAAGTTCTTCGACGAAGGCTTGGCGGCCATGCGGGCGGGCGAGTACGCGGCCGCTCGCCAGCTGTTCCGCAAGGAGTTGGCGAGAGCAGCCTATGTGCCCGAGTTCCATTTCTGGCTGGGCCTGGCCAACTACGGCATGGGCGATGTGTCGGGTGCGCGCGGCGAGATCGCCAAGGCGCTGGAGAACAGCGCGACGGTCAAGGACCGTGAGATGTATGGCGCCAAGCTGGCCTGGCTGAACGAGATCCGCGAGCAGCAGCGCCAGCAGCGCATACCGCTGCGAGGGCCGGCGGGATCCTAGTCGCCATCAGATCGCAGCGAGCCCGTGCCGGGCTCGGGCCCGGGCACAGGCCTCGTCACCAATGCCCATGGGCGCCCGCTCGCCGAACTCGCGGCAGGGCGAGGGGCGCCACTCGTGGATGCCGCAGCTGGCCTTCACACCCACCTTGCCGCTGAGTGCCGCGCAGCGCGGCTGGGCATGGTCGGTGCCGCGCATGCGCACCAGGCGCCCGGTGAGCTCCACCGCCAGGCCATCGGGCACGCGGCCGCCTTCGCTCTCCAGCTCGCTGCGGTCGAAGTCGACCCGAAAGCTCGCGCAGCAGGCGCCGCAGCTCAAACAGGGGTTGTCACTCATCCAGCCAGTGTAGGCAGCGGTGAGACACTGGATCGCTCCCACCTCATCCCAGCCCACCATGCGCGCATTCCTTGGCACCCTCCTGCTGCTGGCCGCCGGCGCAGCCCAGGCCGCGGATCTGACCGTCACCGTGATGGATCGCAACGGCAAGCCGCTGGCAGACGCCGTCGTGCTGGTCGACAGTGCGGTGCAGGGCCTGCGGCCCACCACGGTGATGGAGGCGACCGTCGTGCAGGAGAAGCTGCGCTTCGTGCCCACGGTCAGCGTCGTCGGCCTGGGCGCCAAGGTCAGCTTCAGCAACCTGGACACCTGGGACCATCACGTCATCCTCGGGCTGATGGGCGCCGGCGGTGTCTACGTCGACCCGGGCCAGAACACCCAGTTCCGCCTTGCCGGCCGCGTTGGCAACAAGCCACCCGCCTCTGACAGCAAGGTGCTGGGCCAGCCCGGCGCCTATCTGCTGGGTTGCCACATCCACGGCTCCATGCGCGGCCACATCTACGTGGCCGACACGCCCTGGGCCAAGCTCGGCGGCGAGGACGGCAAGGCTGTGCTGCAGGGGCTGCCGGAAGGCCCGGCCCGAGTGCGCATCTGGCACCCCGACCAGCTCGTCGAAGGTTCGCCGACGGACGTGAAGGTCGCCGCCACCGGCAGCGCGGTGACGATCACCACGCAGATTGCTCCGGCGCGCAAGAAGCGGCCCGCGGGCGATCCGTACTTCGGGGGCTAGTGAGCGAAGGGGTTCGCCGTCGCGAACCACAGGCCGATGCCGGTGGCGATGATGAAGGCGCCATCGGTCACGCCGACCGCCAGAAAGAACTTGGTCTGCAGCTCGGGCGCGATCTCGGGCTGGCGAGCGATGCCCTCCAGCAGCTTCATGCTGGCCAGGCCGATGCCCAGGCAGGAACCGAAAGCGGGAATGCCGATCAGCAGCGCGACGGCGAGGGGCAGGACATCGAAGGCGGGCATCTTGGTTACTCCTTTGTGTTGGCGAGAAGGAGTCTGGCCGGGTCTTTGCGGCGCGTCGATGACCTCGGAAGTCATTGAGTTCAGTCGCCGGTTCAGGTCAACTGGAGGCTTCCTTCTTCCTTTTTGTCAGCCGCCTGCTGGCTCGCGCACGACGGTGACCGTGCAGTCCGACTCGGCCACGACCTGGCCCGACACGCTGCCCAGGTAGCGCCGGATCGCTGAGGCGCCGCGCGCGCCCATGACGATGTGGTCCACGCCGTTGCGGTGGGCGAAATCCACCAGCGCGTTGGCCACGTCGGGCGCCTCCAGCACATGGAAGGTCAGCCGGCCGTCTGCCAGGTTCAACGCCTTGCTGATCGGGCGCGCCCAGTGCTTGAGCGCGATGAGCTGCTTCACGTGCAGGCTCTGGCCGTGCTGGTCGATCAGCTCGTCGATGCCGATGCGGTTGACCTTCATGACGGACACACAGGCCAGCCGCGCGCCGGCCTCGGTCTGCACGATGCGGCGKACSGTCTCGCACAACTGCGCCCGCAACTCGGGCGTCCCGCGGTCCAACTCCACCGCGGCCATCACGATGGGGCTGCGCGCGAGCTGCTGGCCGGCCGGTCCGGCGGGGGCGGGTTCGGCACCCAGGGCGAAGAACCAGCGCTTGAGCCTGAGCATCGCGCCGCTCACCCTCAGCTTCTCGGCGCGCGCTGTCAGCGCCACGCCGGCGGGTTCGCGCAGGTCCAGCGCGAGCTGGGCGGCGCTCTGGTAGCGGCGCTCGGGCTTGACCTCCAGGCAATGCAGGATGACTTCCTGCAGCCAGGGCGGCAATTCGGGGCGGATGGCGCGCGGCGGCACGGGCTCGACGAAGAGGCGCCGGCGCAGGCCGCGCACCGAGTCCGGCTGGCCGAAGGGGCGCTCGCCGGTCGCCAGGTGATAGAGCATGACGCCCAGGGCGAACAAGTCGCTGCGCGGATCGTTGCGCACGAACTGCACCTGCTCCGGGCTCATATAGGGCCCCGTGCCCATGGGCAGCGTGAACTCCTCTTCGAGCAGATCGGGCAGTTGTTCATGGCGGCTGAGGCCGAAGTCGACCAGCACGGCCGTGCCGTCGGCGCGGAACATGATGTTGCTGGGCTTGATGTCCAGGTGCACGACGTACTGGCGATGCAGGGCGGCCAGCGCTGTCGCGACGCGGGCACCGATGTCGGCCACCTCCTCAGGCGGCAGCGGCGCATCGTCCAGGCGCGGGCGCAGCGTGTCGCCGGGGATGCGCTCCATGACGATGAAGGCCTGGCGTGTCCAGTCGCCGCGGGCCACGAAGCGCGGCACATGCGGGCCGCTGAGCTGCGGCATCAGCATCTGCTCGACCTCGAAGCCGACGATGGTGGCCGGGTCCTCGCCGCCCTTGATGCGCGGCACCTTCATTAGCAGTTCGATGCCGTCATCGGCGCTGCTGTCACTGCCTTCCACACGGCTGACCCGCCACAGGTTGGCCATGCCGCCCTGGTGCAGGCGAGCCTCCAGCCGGAAGCCGTCCAGCACCTGGCCGGCTTCGAGTGGCGCGGGTGGAGCGGGTGGCAAGGGTGGGTTGGTGGTCATCACTCTCCGCGGGTGAGGCGGCCCGCCAGGCGCTCGGCAATCAGCGGCGGCAGGTCGGTTGCGCGCAGGGCCGCGACGGCCGCGTCAACGTCGTAGGCCACACGCTGGAAGGTGATGCGGGCATCGTCCAGATCGGACTTGCCGGGGTCGAGCAACGCGTAGCAGGCCGCCGGATTGCCGTCACGCGGCTGGCCGCAGGAGCCGGGAATGACCAGCCACTGGCGGTGCGCCGGCAGCGGCATGGGCACGCCGGCCACCGGCCGGAAGTCGCCCGCCTTGCCGGTGCCGGAGAGGTGGAAGAGCATGGGCT
>NZ_JBFULE010000306.1:0-5912 GCF_056400485.1 Roseateles sp. P5_B10 | reverse complement strand
ATACACGGCCAGGAAAGTCTCCTGGCAGAGGTCGGCCACGTCTTCGGGCGAGCGCACGCTGCGCGACAGCAGGCGCTCGACGCGACGCTGGTACTTCAACACGAGCATGTCGAATGCCACGCGGCTGCCGCCCTGGGCTTCACGCACCAGCAGGGCGTCGGCATCGGCGTCACTCATTGCGGCGCCCGCGGTGCGGAGAACAGCGTCGCGCGCAGTGCCGTCCATTGCGTGGGCTGCTGGGTACGCGACAAAGGCAGCCAGCGTGGGCCGGGGCTGGCGCGCAGCAACAGCCAGGCATCCAGATCGATCAGCACGGCCAGTTGCACTCGGGGCCCGTCATCGCGACCGGGCTCGTCCAGCCACCAGGCTTCGCCGTCCCAGCGCAGCCGTCGCGGCAGCACGGCGGCCATGCGCCAAGCCCACCAGGCGACCAGAGGCACGGCCAGCAGAATGGGCCAGGCCAGAGCCCGGTAACTGAGTGCCCAGGCAGCCAGGCCACCCGAGGCCAAGGCCGCGATGCACGACACGAAGGCCTGCACCGCCGGTTGGGGCTGCAGATGCACGACGACCGGCGGCGTGCGGCGCATCGCCGGCGAGCGCGATCAGACGCGCTTGAAGATCAGCGTGCCGTTGGTGCCGCCGAAACCGAAGTTGTTCTTCGCTGCGACGTCGATCCTCATGGGCCGCGCCTCGTTGGCGCAGTAGTCCAGGTCGCACTCGGGGTCCTGGTTGAAGATGTTGATCGTCGGCGGCGCGACCTGGTCGCGGATGGCCAGCGCGGTGAACACCGACTCGATGCCGCCCGCGCCGCCCAGCAGGTGGCCGGTCATGGACTTGGTCGAGCTGATGACCATTTGCTTGGCGTGGTCGCCAAAAGCCAGCTTGATCGCGTTGGTCTCGTTCACGTCGCCGAGCGGCGTGGAGGTGCCGTGAGCGTTCATGTACTGGACCTGGTCGGGGTTCATGCCCGCATTGCGCAGCGCCGCGCGCATGGAGCGCTTGGGGCCATCAACGTTGGGAGCGGTCATGTGGTACGCGTCCGCGCCCATGCCGAAACCGGACAGCTCGCAGTAGATCTTGGCGCCCCGCTTCTTGGCGTGTTCGTACTCCTCGAGCACAAGCACGCCGGCGCCCTCGCCCAGCACGAAGCCRTCGCGGTCCTTGTCCCACGGGCGGGAAGCGGTCGCGGGGTCGTCGTTGCGGGTGGAAAGCGCGCGGGCAGCAGCAAAACCGCCGATGCCCAGCGGTGACACCGCGCCTTCGGCACCGCCCGCGACCATCACGTCGGCATCGCCGTACTCGATGAGGCGGCCAGCTTCACCGATCGCATGCAGGCCCGTGGTGCAGGCCGTCACGATCGCCAAATTCGGTCCCTGGAAACCGAACTGGATGGAGACATGGCCCGAGATCATGTTGATGATCGAAGCCGGGATGAAGAACGGCGAGATACGGCGAGGGCCGCGGTTCATCAGCTCGGTCTTGGTGTCCTCGATCAGCGGCAGGCCGCCAATGCCGGACCCGACGAGCACGCCGATGCGCTCGGCCTGCTCTTCGGTCAATTGATCGCCGGTCGGAAGACCGGCGTCGCGCACCGCCTGCATGGACGCCGCCAGCCCGTAATGGATAAAGATATCCATGTGCCGAGCTTCTTTCGCGGGGATGTAGTCCTCGATCTTGAAGCCCTTGACCTCACCCGCGAAGTGGCACGCCAGATTGCTGGCGTCAAAACGGGTGACGGTGGCGATGCCGGAACGACCGGCGAGGATATTGGCCCAGCCTTCGGCAACGGTATTGCCGACGGGACTGATCAGGCCAAGACCGGTGACGACGACGCGGCGACGGCTCATGCAGTGCGGATCAGAGTTGCGAGAGAAAGAAAGCCTTCAGGCCTTCTGGTGCTTGACGGCGTAGTCGATCGCCAGCTGCACGGTGGTGATCTTCTCGGCTTCTTCGTCCGGGATCTCGATGCCGAACTCGTCTTCGAGGGCCATCACCAGTTCCACGGTGTCCAGAGAATCGGCGCCCAGGTCGGCAACGAAAGCCTTCTCGTTCGTAACGTCGGCTTCCGCCACGCCAAGTTGCTCGGCGATGATTTTCTTGACTCGTGCTTCGATATCGCTCATGAATCCTCCAGGAGGGATTTGCTGAAAACAGCCCAGCATTCTACGGGCTCTAGATGGGCTCCCCTAGATCAGGGCGCCCGGGCCAAATCAGGCCATGTACATGCCGCCGTTGACGTGCAGCTCGGAACCAGTGATGTAAGCACCGCCCGGTGACGCCAGGAAGACGACCGCAGCGGCAATTTCCTCGGGGGCGCCCAGGCGGCCCAGCGGGATCTGCGACAGCAGTGCGGCTTTCTGGGCTTCGGGCAAGACCTCGGTCATGTCGGTGGCGATGAAGCCGGGTGCGATGCAGTTGACCGTGATGTTGCGGCTGCCCAGTTCACGGGCCAGCGAGCGCGTCAGGCCGGCCASACCAGCCTTTGCGGCAGCGTAGTTGGCCTGGCCGGCATTGCCGGAGGCGCCGACGACGGAAGTGATGTTGATGATGCGGCCCGACCGCTGCTTCATCATCGGCTTGGTGGCGGCGCGGGCGAGGCGGAAGACCGCCTTCAGGTTGGTGTCGACGACGGCGTCCCAATCGTCGTCCTTCATGCGCATGGACRGGCCGTCGCGCGTGATGCCGGCGTTGTTGACCAGCACATGCAGGCCGCCTTCCTTGGCGACGATGTCGTCCACGGCGGCCTGGCTGGCGGCCGCGTCGGTCACGTTCAGCACAATGCCACGACYGCCTTGGGGGCCAAGGGCCTCGGTGATGCCAGCGGCGCCCGATTCAGAGGTGGCTGTGCCGATGACGCGCCAGCCTTCGTTGGCCAGGGCCAGCGCGATCGCGCGGCCGATGCCGCGGCTGGCGCCGGTGACGAGGGCGACGCCCTTGGGTGCGGATTCAGTCATTTCAGCCGCCTCCCAGCAGCGCACGGGCTTCGGCCAGCGAAGCGGGGTCGAAGACGCAGGCGGCCTGCAGCTCGGCGTCGATGCGCTTGGCCATGCCGGTCAGCACCTTGCCGGGGCCGGCCTCGATGATGTGGCCGACACCGCGGGCCTTCAGCGCCTGCACAACCTCGACCCAGCGCACCGGGCCAAAGGCCTGGCGGTAGAGGGCGTCGCGCAGTGTCGCGTCGTTGTCGGTGATGGCGACGTCGATGTTGTTGATGACCGGGAAGGCGGCGGCATGGAACTGCACGGTCGCCAGCTTTTCCTTCAGCCGCTCGGCGGCCGGCTTCATCAGGCTGGAGTGAAACGGCGCGGACACCGATAGCGGCAGCGCACGCTTGGCACCGGCGGCCTTCAGGATCTCGGCGGCCTTGTCGGCGCCCACTTTGCTGCCGGCGATGACCGTCTGCTTGGGATCATTGAAGTTGACCGCCTCGACCGCCTCGCCAGTCTCGGCTGCGGCCTGGGCGCAGCCCGCGCGGACAGCCTCGCCGTCCAGCCCCAGGATGGCGTACATCGCGCCGGCGCCGACAGGCACCGCCTCCTGCATCGCCTGGGCACGAAAGCGCACCAGCGGCAGCGCATCGGCCAGGCTCAGCGCGCCGGCAGCCACCAGCGCCGTGTACTCACCCAGCGAATGACCAGCCGCAGCGACGGGCACCGCACCCGTCTCGGCGACGAAAGCGCGCCAGCAGGCGATGCCGGCCGTCAGCATGACGGGTTGGGTGTTGGTGGTCAGGTCCAGCTGCTCTTTGGGACCGGCATGGATGAGCGCACCGATGTCCTCGCCGAGGGCGGACGAGGCCTCTTCCAGTGTGCGGCGGACTTCCAGGTGGTCGCCCCAGGCGTCGAGCATGCCGACGGCCTGCGAGCCCTGGCCGGGAAAGACAACGGCGAAAGGTGCGGTCATGAGAACAATTCCAAATCAGTAGCAGTCAGAGGTGCCGATGCGGCAGCATCTGGACGGCTAGTACTTCAGCAGGGCGGCGCCCCAGGTGAAACCGCCGCCGACCCCTTCCAGCATGAGGGTGTCGCCACGCTGGATGCGACCATTGCGCACCGCGACGTCCAGCGCCAGCGGCACGGAAGCGGCCGACGTATTGCCGTGCTCGTCGACGGTGGCGATGAGCTTGTTCAGGTCCAGCTTCAGCTTCTTGGCCGTGCCCTGCATGATGCGGATATTGGCCTGGTGCGGGATCAGCCAGTCGAGGTCGGCCTCGGTCAGGCCGGCCTTCTCGAGCACCGAGCGGGCCACCTTCTCCAGCACGCCGACAGCGAGCTTGAAAACGGCCTGGCCGTCCATCTTGAGGAAGGGGCTGCCCAACACCTGGCCACCGGCGACTGTCCCGGGCGTGCATAGCACGTCGACATGGCGCGAATCGGCGTGCAACTCTGTCGCAAGGATGCCGGGCTCGGAGCTCGCACCCAGCACGACGGCGCCCGCGCCGTCGCCGAACAGCACGCAGGTCGTGCGGTCCTTGAAATCGAGGATGCGCGAAAACACTTCGGCGCCGACGATCAGAGCCTTGTTGGCAGCGCCGCTCTTGATCATCGAGTCGGCCACGCTCAGCGCATAGACGAAACCCGAGCAGACAGCCTGCACATCGAAGGCCGCGCAGCCATGCACGCCCAGCTTTTTCTGCAGCAGGCAGGCCGTGGACGGGAAGACCATGTCAGGCGTGGACGTCGCGACGATGATGAGGTCGATCTCTTCGGCAGCGATGCCGGCGGCTTCAAGCGCCGCCTGCGCGGCCGGCAAGGCGAGGTCGCTGGCAGTCTGGTCAGGCGCCGCGAAATGGCGCGCGCGGATGCCCGTGCGCTCGACGATCCAATCGTCCGAGGTCTCGACGCCGTCGGCCGCGAGGCGATCGGCCAGCGCCTGGTTGGTCACGCGGTCGGCGGGCAGGAAACTGYCGGTGCCGAGAATGCGGGAATAGCGGGAGGTAGAGGTGGCGATGGGGCTCATGCAGCCTGCGCGACGGAGTTCGCCGCGTTGTCTCCAGCATCATTCGCCTTGGCCTGAAGCGTGGCGACGATGCGGTCGTGGACCCGGTCAAGCAGCCGGTTGCGGGCGGCATCATAAGCGCGGGCCAAGGCCTGCTCGAAGGCAAAGGCGTCAGCCGAGCCATGGCTCTTGAACACCAGGCCGCGCAGGCCCAGCAGGGCCGCGCCGTTGAAACGGCGGTGGTCGACACGGTGCTTGAAGGCATTCAGCACCGGCATGGCGATCAAGCCGGCCAACTTGGTCAGCCAATTGCGATTGAACTCTTCCTTGATGAAGCCGCCCATCATGGTCGCCAGGCCTTCCGACGTCTTCAGCATGACATTGCCGACAAAGCCGTCGCAGACGACGATGTCTGTCGTGCCTTTGTAGATGTCGTTGCCCTCGACATTGCCGAAAAAATTCAACTGGCCGGCCGTACCAGCGGCACGCAGCAGTTCGCCGGCATGTTTGATGGTCTCGCTGCCCTTGATGGCTTCCTCGCCGATGTTGAGCAGGCCGACGCTGGGTTCCTCGTTGCCCTCCACGGCCGACACCAGCGCGCTGCCCATGACGGCGAACTGCAGCAGGTGTTCGGCCGTGCAGTCGACGTTGGCGCCCAGGTCCAGCACGGTCGTGAAGCGACCGCGCTGGTTGGGCATGACGGTGGCGATGGCCGGGCGATCGATGCCGTCCAGCGTCTTCAGCAGGTAGCGGGCCACGGCCATCAGCGCGCCGGTGTTRCCGGCGGACACGCAGGCATGGGCCACAGCCGGGTTGCCATCGCGGTCGGCCTTGAGCTGCTGGATGGCGACGCGCATGGACGAGTCGCGCTTGCGGCGCAGCGCGACCTCGATGGGGTCGTCCATCGTGACGACTTCGCTGGCGGCGACGACACGGCAACGCGGCCAGGCCGCAGCGGCCGTCAGTTCCTCGGG
>NZ_JBFULE010000305.1:0-5916 GCF_056400485.1 Roseateles sp. P5_B10 | reverse complement strand
CCAGGAGATCGACCCGCGCGCCGTCGAGGCCTATTTCGCGCTGGGCTATGTGCCCGACCCCTGGACCATCTACCGCCACGCGCAGAAGCTCGCCCCCGGCCACCGCCTGCTCGTCAAGCGCGGCCAGCCCATCGGCACGCCGCAGCGCTATTGGGACGTCAAGTTCACGCTCGACGCCAAGATCGGTGAGGAAGAGGCCGCCGAGGAGCTGCGCCGGCGCCTGTCCGAGTCGGTCAAGCTGCGCCTGAAGGCCGAGGTGCCGCTGGGCGCCTTCCTGTCCGGTGGCGTGGACTCCAGCGCCGTCGTCGCGGCCATGGCCCAGCTGGACGACCAACCCGTCAACACCTGCTCCATMGGCTTCGACGACCCCAAGTTCAACGAGACCGAGTTCGCCCAGCAGGTGGCGGACCGCTATCGCACCAACCACCGCGTCGAGGTCGTCAGCAGCGACGACTTCGGCCTCGTCGACCTGCTGGCCCACCTCTACGACGAGCCCTACGCTGACTCGTCGGCCATTCCCACTTACCGCGTCTGTGAGCTGGCGCGCAAGCACGTCACGGTGGCGCTGTCCGGCGACGGCGGCGACGAGAGCCTGGGCGGCTACCGTCGCTACAAGATGCACATGATGGAAGAGCGCATGCGCAGCGCCTTCCCGCTGGCCCTGCGCAAGGGCGTGTTCGGCCCGCTGGCCAAGCTCTACCCCAAGGCCGACTGGGCGCCGCGCGTCTTCCGCGCCAAGACCACCTTCCAGGCCATCGCCCGCAACTCGGTCGACGCCTACTTCAACACCATGGGCCTGGTGCGCGACCCGCTGCGCCAGGAGCTGTTCAGCGACGCCTTCAAGCGCGACCTGCAGGGCTGGCATGCCAGCGAGGTCTTCCACCATCACGCCCAGCGCGCCAACACCGACGACCCGCTGGCGCTGATCCAGTACCTGGACATCCACACCTATTTGCCGGGCGACATCAACACCAAGGTCGACCGCGCCAGCATGGCCCACAGCCTGGAGGTGCGCGAGCCCCTGATGGACCACCAACTGGTCGAATGGGTCGCCTCGCTGCCTTCTGACCTCAAGCTGCGCGGCCAGGAAGGCAAATACCTGTTCAAGAAGGCGCTGGAGCCCATGCTGCCGCATGACGTGCTGTACCGGCCCAAGATGGGCTTCGCAGTGCCGCTGGCGCGCTGGCTGCGCGGTCCGCTGCGCGAGCAGACTCGCCAGGCCCTGCAGCAGGGCGCGCTGGCCCAGACGGGCTGGTTCAACCCAACCGTCATCGGCCGCCTGCTGGACCAGCATGAGCGCGGCGTGATGGACCACGCCCAGCCGCTGTGGGTGCTGCTGATGTTCGATGCCTTCCTGCGCAATGCAGGCCTGGGCGCCGCAACCGCGCGCGCCGCGGCCTGAACGATTTCAAGAGATAAAGGGACGACATGAAGGTTTCGGTTTTCGGTCTCGGCTACGTCGGCGCGGTCTCCTGCGCCTGCCTGCCCGAACTCGGCCACGAAGTGGTGGGCGTGGACATCAACCCGCTCAAGGTCGAGCTGATCGCTTCCGGGCAGTCGCCGGTCGTCGAGGAAGGCATCGAGGAGCTGATTGGCGCCGCCGTGAAGGCCGGCAAGTTGACGGCCACGCGCGATGTGGCCGCCGCGGTGCGCGACACCGAGATCTCGCTGATCTCGGTGGCCACGCCCTCACTGCCTAACTACATGCCCGACCTGACCGCGCTGGACGCCGTCGTCGGCCAGATCGGCGCCGAGATCGCCAAGAAGGACGGCCAGCACACACTGGTCATCCGCAGCACGGTCGCCCCGGGCACCACGCGCGCCCGCATCGCGCCGCTGCTGGAGAAGGCCGCCGGCCGCAAGATCGGTGATCGGCTGTCGCTGGTCTTCAACCCCGAGTTCCTGCGTGAGGGCTCGTCGGTCTCGGACTTCCACAACCCGCCGCAGACCATCGTCGGCAGCCTGGATGACGCTGGCGTGGAGGTCATGAAGCGCCTGTATGCCGGCGTGCCGGGCAACTTCGTCGCGGCCGACGTGGGCGTGGCCGAGTCGGTCAAATACCTGTGCAACGTCTTCCACGCGCTGAAGATCGTCTTCGCCAACGAAGCCGGCGCCGTGCTGAAGGAAACCGGCCTGGACTCGCGCGACGTGCTCGAGCTCTTCTGCCGCGACACCCAGCTCAACATCTCCAAGGCCTATCTGCGCCCCGGCTTCGCCTTTGGTGGCTCCTGCCTGCCCAAGGAGGTCAAGGGCTTCCTGACCATCGCCCGCGAGCGCGGCGTGAACATCCCCGTGCTTGGCGCGCTGCTGGACAGCAACGACGCCCACATCGGCCGTGCCTATGAGCTGATCGCCGCCAACGGCCGCAAGCCCGTGGCCCTGTTCGGCCTGGCCTTCAAGCCCGGTACCGACGACCTGCGCGACTCGCCGCTGGTGGTGCTGGCCGAGAAGTTGCTGGGCAAGGGCTTCGATCTGACGATCTACGACAAGTTCGTCAAGATCGCGCGCCTGCTGGGCAAGAACAAGGAATACATCGACCGCGAGATTCCCCACCTCGACAAGCTGCTGCAGGAGACGCCCGACGCCGTGCTGGCGCGCGCCGAGATCATCGTCGTCGGCCATGCCGACGCCGAGACCCGCCAGCGCATCATCGCGCTGGGCAAGCAAGCGCGCGTGGTCGACCTGAACGGCTACGCCGACCTGCGCGACGCTGGATTCGCACAGTACGAGGGCATCTGCTGGTGAACCGACTTCGGGTCGCGTTCGTCTCGCCGGTCTTCCTGTTCCCGGCCGATGCCGGCGGCAAGATCCGCACCGGCAACATCCTGCGCGGCTTGAAGGAGAGCGGCCAGTTCGACGTCACGCTGCTGTCGCCGGCCACGCCTGAGCAGCAGCGTGAATGGCAGGGCGAGCTCGACCGGATGTGCGGGCGCTTCATCGGCTGGCAGCCCAGCGAGCCGCGTCCCCGCTGGCAGCGTGCCCCAGACCTGCTGTCTTCCTTGCCCATCAACGTGGTCAACGACCGCACGCCGGCCGCGGTGGCCGCGGTCGAGAAGGCGCTGGCGGCCGAACGCTTCGACGTGGTCGTCTTCGACTTCGTCCACGCCGCCGTGCTGCGTCCAGAGAAGCTGAAAGGCGCGACGGTCTGCTTCACGCACAACGTCGAGGCCGAAATCTTCGAGCGCCATGCCAAGACGGCGGCGAGCGCGCCGCTGCGCTGGCTGTGGGCCTCGCAGGCGGCCAAGATGCGCCGCTTCGAACGCGAGGCGCTGGCCCGCTTCACGCGGGTGGTGGCTGTGTCCGAGCGCGACGCCAAGATGTTCGAGAAAAACGACGGGCTGAAGACGGCCCGCGCCATCCCCACCGGCGTGGACCTGGACTTCTTCTCCTGGCAGGCACCGGCTAACGGCAGCCCAACCGTCGTCTTCACCGGTTCGATGGACTGGGAAGCCAATGTCGACGGCATCCGCTTCTACATCGAAGAGGTGTGGCCGCGTGTGCGCGCCCAGGTACCGAACGCACAGCTGCGCGTCGTCGGCAAGAATCCGCCGGCGTCGCTGGTGCAGCGCAATGTTCCCGGCGTCAGCTTCACGGGTTTCGTCGACGACGTGCGTGACCATGCCCGTGATGCCCAGGCCTTCGTCATCCCGCTGCGTGTCGGCGGCGGCACCCGCATCAAGGCCTTCGAGGCCATGGCCATGGGCCTGCCGGTGGTGTCCACCAGCATCGGCATCGAGGGCCTGGACGTTGACGACGGCACCCACTTTCTGCGCGCCGACGGCGCCGAGGCGCTGGCCGAGGCGACGCTCAGGCTCATCCATGACGGCGCCCTGCGCCTGCAGCTGTCACAGGCGGCGCGTCGGTTGGTCGAGGCCCAATTCGGTCACCGCGTGGCCGCCGAAGTCTTCGGCCGCATCCTGATCGAAGCCGTGGAGGCCGTCGCGTGAGAAAGCTGAAGGTCCTCACCTTCTCGACGCTGTTCCCGAGCAGTGTTCGGCCCAGCCACGGCATCTTCGTGGAGACGCGGCTGCGCGAGCTGATGAAGAGCGGCGAGGTCGAATCTCGCGTCGTGGCCCCCGTGCCCTGGTTTCCGTCTACCAGCCCTCGCTGGGGCGACTACGCCAGGTTCGCCGCCACGCCGGCGCGTGAGCAGCGCAACGGCCTGGATGTGCTGCACCCGCGCTATCTGTTGCTGCCCAAAGTGGGCATGACGTTGGCGCCGCTGACGCTGGCTTTGGGCGCGCGTGGCACGGTGCAGAAGCTGATCGACGAGGGCTTCGATTTCGACCTCATCGACGCCCATTACTACTATCCCGACGGCGTCGCTGCGGCTTTGCTGTCCAAGTGGTTCAACAAGCCGCTGACCATCACCGCGCGCGGCACCGACCTGAACCTCATTCCCCAGTACGCCCTGCCCAAACGCATGATCGAGTGGGCGGCCGAGCGCGCATCAGGCTCCATCGGCGTCTGCGCCGCCTTGATGGACGTGCTGCGCGGCTGGGGCCATGACCCGGCGAAGCTGAATACCTTGCGCAATGGCGTAGACCTGGAGCGCTTCCGCCCCCTGCCGCAGGCCGACATGCGTGCGGAGCTCGGTGTGTCCGGCGAGCCGCTGCTGCTGTCCGTGGGGCACCTGATCGAACGCAAGGGCCACCACATCGCTATCGAGGCGCTGGCAGAGCTGGCGAAGCAACGGCCCGGAGCCCGTCTCGTCGTCATCGGCGAGGGCGAGGAGAGGGCGGCACTGACGGCGCTGGCAGCGCGTCTGGGCGTCGCCGACAAGGTGCGCCTGACGGGCTCGCTGCCCAACACCGAGCTGCTGAAGTGGTACAGCGCCGCCGACGTGCTGCTGCTGTGTTCCAGCCGCGAGGGCTGGGCCAATGTGCTGCTTGAGTCCATGGCCTGTGGCACGCCGGTCGCCGCCACCGATATCTGGGGCACGCCCGAGGTTGTTGCCGCACCCGAGGCGGGTGGGCTGGTGAGCGAACGCACGGGCAGCGCGTTCGCCGCGGCTATCGGGGCGTTGCTGGCCAAGGGTATAGACCGCGCGGCCACGCGCCGCTATGCCGAAAGCTTCAGCTGGCAGGCCACGACGGACGGTCAGATCGCTTTGTTCAAGTCCATCGCCGGAGTGGCCGCGCATGCGTGATCTGACATTGTTGGTGATCCTGGGCTGGATCTTCTTGCAGGCGTTCAGGCGGCCTTGGATTGGCATCCTCGGCTGGACTTGGCTGAGCATCATGAATCCCCACCAGCTGTCCTGGGCGCTGAAGACAATGCCCTTCGCCGCCGCCATCGGCGGAGCGACGCTGATCGGCCTCTTCATCACGAAGGACAGACGTGACTATTCGTTGAACCGCGAGAACGTCACGCTGATGGTCTTCATGCTGTGGATGTGCATCACCTTGCCGTTCTCGATGATCTTTGATCAGAGCTTCGAGTTGTGGAGCCGGGTCATGAAGATCGATCTGATGATCCTGGTCACCATGGTGTTGCTGCACAGCAAGCGCCACATGATGCTGCTGACCTGGGTGCTGGTCGCCTCTATCGGTTTCTTCGGTGTCAAGGGGGGCGCCTTCACGGTCCTGACCGGCGGCAGCTACAAAGTCTGGGGGCCCGAGAACACCTATATCGAGGGCAACAACGAGATCGCGCTGGCCATCGTCATCGTCATCCCGCTGATGCGCTTCCTGCAGATGCAGATGAAGGCCAAATGGGCCAAGACGACGATGACCATCTGCATGGTGCTGATGGCGATGGCGGCCCTGGGCAGCCATTCGCGCGGCGCTTTGCTGGCCATTGCCGCGATGGCGCTGGTGCTGTGGTGGCGCGGCAAGAACAAGATGGTGGGTGCGGTCACGATGGTCGTCGTCGCGGTGGCCCTGCTGTCGCTGATGCCGGCTGAATGGTGGGAAC
>NZ_JBFULE010000304.1:0-5918 GCF_056400485.1 Roseateles sp. P5_B10 | reverse complement strand
ACAGAGCCGCACGCGAATCGTCAGCGCCACCAATAGCGACCTGAAGGCGATGGTCAAGATCGGCCAGTTTCGTGAAGATCTGTATTACCGGCTTAATGTCATCGAGGTCCCGCTACCGTCGCTTGCCGAGCGACGGGACGACATCATTGCGTTGGCCGACCACTTTCTCGCAGGCCGGGCGGTCTTGGCGGCCTCGGCGCATGAAGCACTGCTGGCGTATGACTGGCCGGGTAATGTGCGAGAACTGAAGAATGTTATCGAACGCGCGGCTCTGCTGGCGGGTGGGCGTGACATAGATGCGGCGCTATTGAATTTGCCTGCGCCATTCGTGAAGGCGGCACGCAATCTGGATGAGCCCAGCCGCKAAGCCGTGCTTGCTGCACTAACGCAAGCGCAGGGCATCGTCAGTAGTGCCGCAGTATTGCTTGGGCTGTCCCGTCAGGCGTTGTATCGCCGTATGGCCCGCTATGGCCTTACGCCAGCCGAACCGGCATGATGTTTTAGAGCTTTCATGCGAATCAATACACTCCGAGCCCGAGTGTTTGGCGGTCTGTTGATTGCAAGTGTTGCCGGTGCTGCCCTGCAGTGGGCTCTGCCGTGGAGTCAGCAGCCAGTCCTAGCGGCGGCGTGCGCCTCGTTGCTGGTGGTGTTGGAGCTCGCGTTGTCCGCGACGCTGTTAGCACCGTTAATGCGCTTGATGCGTTCGTTTGAAGGAGCCTTACTAAGCTACTGTGACGGTGATTTCAGTACTTCGGTTTCTGTGTACGGCGCCACGAAAGATGAGTTGGGTGTGCTTGCGCATCAACTGGCAGCGCTGGGAGTAGCGTTGCGAGATCAGCGTCAACATCTTGCGCAACGTGAGCTGCTACTTGATACGGTMGTACAGAACACGCCAGTGGCTCTAGTGCTCTGTGACGCTGCGCAGCGCGTCGTATACGCCAATGTAGCGGCCCGTAGCCTGCTCGGGAGTGGGCGGAGCCTTGAGGGCGGAAACTTTGGGGCGCTGCTTGCTCAGGCGCCACCGGCGCTGCAGCGCGCGGTGCATGCGGGCGACGATGCATTGTTCAGCATCAGGCTTGAAGACTTTGATGATACCTTTCATCTATCTCAGCGCGACTTCAGGCTGCAGGGCCGCCCACATCGGCTACACCTCTTCCGACGCATAACACGCGAACTGTCGCGCCAAGAGGTCGCGACTTGGAAACGCGTGATTCGGGTCATCAGCCATGAGCTGAACAATTCGCTGGCACCTATCGCCTCCTTGGCGGAAACCGGGGCCGAACTATTTAAGCGCGGCGATCACGCACGCGCATTGTCGACTTTCGCCACGATCAGTGAGCGGGCAGGCCACCTACACGCCTTCATAGATGGGTATGCGAGGTTTTCGAAGTTACCGACTCCGCGGTTAGACGTAGTAGTGTGGCAGCCATTCATTGAACGGTTGCGATCGCAGTATGGCTTCACCCTTCTGGGCCCCCTGCCGAACGGGCCCGGTCGCTTCGACTCAGCTCAGATCGAACAGGCGCTCATCAACCTGCTAAAGAACGCCTACGAATCAGGCGGCGATCCCAGCGCGGTTACTATGACTGTGCATGACTGTGGCCGAGAAATCCGATTCGAAATCGCAGATAGTGGTCCGGGCATGAGTGACACCGTACTAACTCAGGCTTTATTGCCATTTTATTCGACGAAGCGAAATGGCACTGGCTTAGGGCTGGCGCTGGCAAGAGAGATCGCGGAAGCGCATAACGGTCGCATCGCACTGTGCAACCGAAGTGAAGGGGGTCTTAAAGCGACAATAAGTCTGCGAAAGCCGCGATGAAACCGGTGCGCGTCAACCTAGTGGTCGCCTGATTCATGCAGCCCGTGGCTAAGTATTTCGGGAAGCATGGTCACGATGACGGTCGAGTCGCTCTCCGGGTTGAGCGTGACGAAGTCGATGTACGACCAGTACGACCAGTCGCCGCGTCGTAGTCTCCATGGCGGGCGCTCCAACCGATCCAGTGGTTGCCGACACATCCACTTTGGAACTTCGATGCCGTCTCCGGGTGGCGGCGCCCATCCCATTGCAAACAGATTTCAACCAACTCCAATCTGCTAGAGTCACTGCCATGCTGATGCCGCTCGAAGAATTGATTCGTGACTACTCTATGTGCATCGACGGTGTAGTTCATGCAGGTGCACATAAGGCTGAAGAAGCGGACATCTACCTGCAGAGCGGTATCCGCGCTGTTCTATGGATCGAAGCGAATCCTGCGCTTATCGAGGATCTCGGGAACACCGTAGCGCCGCTCGGCCAGCGCTGGCTGCATGCGTGCCTCGGCGCCAAGTCCGGCGAATTGATGACGCTCAATTTGGCAAACAACGGGGAGTCTTCTTCAGTACTACCGCTCGGGACGCATCGCGAAAAGCACCCGTATGTCCACTACGTCGACTACGTGACGCTTCCGACGACGACGCTCTGCGACGCGGTGCAGGAGGGCTGGGGGTGTTCAAGCGCACCTCCATACGACAAGTTCCCAAACTTTTTAAATATGGATCTGCAGGGCGCCGAACTAATGGCATTGCAGGGCCTCATAGAACCGTGGCCAATGATCCGTAGATTCGACTACATCTACACCGAGGTCAACGAGGACCAGGTGTATGAAGGTTGCGCACTGTTGCCTGAACTCACGGAGTGGCTGGCGACGTGGGGCTTCAAAATGGTTCGCAAGGTAATGGCCGGTCGGCAGGTGCGCAATGGGCCGGACAGCGACGGTCCATGGCTAGGCTGGGGTGACGCGCTCTTCGTGCACGAGCGGAAGCTCTGACTTACGCTCCTGCGTCGGGTTTTGTAAGGCGAACTGAACCGCCCCGGCATTCGCGGAGGCCTGTTGGTTTAAGTCAGACGGTCGTCGCTTGACCAGCGCGTTGTCGATGGTAGTTGGCCTCGAACTCGGCCGGCGGGACGTAGCCCAGGGGCTCCATCAATCGGTGGTGGTTGAACCACGCGACCCATTCCAGCGTCGCGAGTTCCACCGCCTGTTTGGTCTTCCATGGTCCACGTCGGTGGATCACCTCGGCCTTGTAGAGCCCGATGATCTCGGCCAGCGCGTTGTCGTAGCTGTCGCCCTGGACCCCACTGAAGGCTCGATGCCGGCCTCGCTCAGGCGCTCGCTGTAGCGGATGGACAGGTATTGCGCCCCCTGTCGGACTGATGCGTTAGGCTGCCGTCGTCGGACGGCTTGCGGTCATACAGCGCCTGTTCCAGCGCGTCGAGCACGAACTCGGTGTGCATCGAAAGTATGCGGTCAATTACCAGCGTCCTTGAGGCGCCACTTGGGAGCTGACAGTCTTCGTCCCCACTTAACAAGTGAAGTGGGAACGTGCGGGGCCAGTTGGGCGTCGCGCTGCGCTCTGCCGGGCAGCAGCGTCGGGTTGCGCTGACGCGCGGCGTGGCGGCAGCAGCCCGACGGGGCGACCTGCAATGCCTTGCAGATCAGCTCGATCACGAAGTGCTCGCGCTGCGCGTCGATCGACGACTTCGGCGATCTCGTCGTCGCCGATGTCGGGCAAGGCAAAGGGGAGCAAGGGCAACTGACCCATGCGCTCAGGCCAGGCGTTTCTGGAAATCGGCGTAAGCCAACGCAATGCCGTCGCGCAGTCCGATTTTTGCCTTCCAGCCCCGCTTGGTCAGTAGGCTGACGTCCATGAGCTTGCGCGGCGTACCGGTAGGCTTGGAGGTGTCGAACACCAGATCTCCTTCGAAGCCGACCACTTCGCACACCAGTTGCGCTAGCTGGCGGATGGTCACGTCTTCACCGACGCCAATGTTGATGAGCACGTCTTCCGCGCCGGTTTCCATGAGGTGTACGCAGGCGTCAGCAAGGTCATCGACGTAGAGAAACTCGCGCAGCGGCGTGCCGGTGCCCCAGACCACCAGGTCACGGTCACCACGCTGCTTGGCTTCGTGAGCCTTGCGGATCAGCGCCGGCAGGACGTGGCTGTTGTTGAGGTCGTAGTTGTCGTTGGGACCATAGAGGTTGGTCGGCATCGCGCTGACATACCGCCGCCCGTACTGGCGGTTGTAGCTCTCGCACAATTTGATGCCGGCGATCTTGGCGATGGCGTAGGGCTCGTTGGTCGGCTCAAGCGGACCCGTCAGCAGGCTGTCTTCGCGCAGCGGCTGCGGCGCCAGCTTGGGGTAGATGCAGGACGATCCGAGGAACATCAGGCGCTGAACACCTGCCAGGTGGGCACCATGGATCAGATTCGCCTCGATCATGAGGTTCTGATAGAGGAACTCCGCGCGGTAGGTGTTGTTGGCCTGGATACCGCCCACCTTCGCGGCGGCAATGAAGATGTAGTCCGGGTTCTTGTCCTGCAGCCACCCGTGTACGGAGCGTTGATCCAGCAGGTCGAGTTCGCCGCGCTGGGCGGTGATGACGCGCCCATAGCCGCCTGCCTCCAGGCGCCGCACGAGTGCCGAGCCGACCATGCCACGATGGCCTGCAACAAAGATCTTCGCGTTCCTGTTCATCGTGAGGCCGTGTGTCACTCGTTGTAGTCGTAGGCCTGGAAGCCGGCCATCTTGACTAGGCTGTCGCGACGGGCGGACGTGTAGTCGGCGTGCACCATCTCGGCGACGAGCTCTTTCAACGTCGTCTTGGGAACCCAGCCGAGCTTCTCCTTGGCCTTGGTGGGGTCGCCGAGCAGCGTCTCGACCTCGGTCGGGCGGAAGTAGCGCGGGTCGACCTTGACGATGACGTCGCCGACCTTGCACTTGGCCTTGTCACTTTGGATTGCCTTGACCACGCCAATTTCCTTTTCCCCCTCGCCTTCGAAAGCCAGGGTGATGCCAAGTTCCGCCGCGGCGAACTCGACGAATTGGCGAACGCTGTACTGCACCCCGGTCGCGATGACGAAGTCCTCGGCCTGGTCCTGCTGCAGCATCATCCACTGCATCTCGACGTAGTCCTTGGCGTGGCCCCAATCGCGCAGGGCGCTGAGGTTGCCCAGGTACAGGCAGTCCTGTAGGCCCAGCGCGATACGAGCGATGGCGCGGGTGATCTTGCGGGTGACGAAGGTCTCACCGCGCAGCGGGCTCTCGTGGTTGAAGAGGATGCCGTTGCAGGCGTACATGCCGTAGGCCTCACGGTAGTTGACCGTGATCCAGTAGGCGTACATCTTGGCCACTGCATAGGGGCTGCGCGGGTAGAAGGGCGTCGTTTCCTTCTGCGGGATCTCCTGCACCAGGCCGTACAGCTCGGAGGTCGAGGCCTGGTAGAAACGTGTCTTCTTCGTCAAGCCGAGGATGCGGATCGCCTCCAGCAGGCGCAGCGTGCCGATGCCGTCGGCGTCCGCGGCGTACTCCGGCTGCTCGAAGCTCACGGCCACATGGCTCATCGCGCCGAGGTTGTATATCTCGTCAGGCTGGGTCTCTTGGACGATGCGGATGAGATTAGTCGAGTCGGTCAGGTCGCCGTAGTGCAGCTTGAAGCGCTGGTTGTCGACATGCGGATCCTGGTAGAGGTGATCGACCCGGTCCGTGTTGAACAGGCTGCTGCGGCGCTTGATGCCGTGCACCTCGTAGCCCTTGGACAGGAGCAGCTCGGCGAGGTAGGCGCCGTCTTGGCCGGTGACGCCGGTGATGAGGGCTCTTTTGGGGGACGTGCTCAAACGAAACTCCGCTGACTTTTATGTTGGCAAGACGCGAAACTTGACGTGGACGTCTATGGAAGCAGCGGCTATCCCCTGCGTCAAATTCCATATGACCTCCCTGTCACTGTGATCGCTAGGGCATGGTAGCTACTGGGGTGCATGGACGGCGTAAGTGTCCCCGCCCTGGATCAAGCGGTCCCGCGCAGCGCAAGACCACCGCGCAGCCGCTCCACCCGTTGCCTTTCGGCAGACCTATCAGCCACGACTTCGAAAAGTTC
>NZ_JBFULE010000303.1:0-5942 GCF_056400485.1 Roseateles sp. P5_B10 | reverse complement strand
AGCGAGCCTACGAGGGAGAGCTCCCTGGCATGGCGCTGGCGTACCTGCTGTGGCTCAACGCCCATGCCAACCAGGCCGTCGCCGCACCGGAACTGCTCGGCAAGCTGCAACGCGAGGTGCGGCAGACCGCCGAGGACGGCGACCTGGAGGCGTTGTCGACCTACGTCCATTCATTCGGCGCGCTGGGCGAGACGGCGATGCAGCGGCAGGCCTACAAGGAAGCGTGGCTGCGCATCCTGACTGAAATGTCCGGCCCGGCGGCGACCAAGGAAAGCCGCGATTCGATGGAGAACGTCGAGAAGATGATGCGCCAAGGGCGCTGGGCGCCGCCGGCGCTGAGCGCCGACGAACAGCGCGAGACCGATGCGCTGACGGAGCGTGTGGTAGATGCCTGGCGCAAGCGCCACTAGGAGGCTCGGGCCGGAGCGCCCTCAGCGCGAGCTGGCCGGCAGCGCGCCCGGCAAATGCGTTGCCTCCCAACCGAGCAGTTTGCGTATCTCCCCTGGCACCGGCAGCGGCTGAACGCCCTCCGGCACACGAGCGAGTTCAAAGCGGCGCAGCTCCGGGCTGCGGAACACAGCTCCTTCGTAGGGCAGTAGCGCCCTGCCCTTGGCTTCCATACCCGGCACGGCCTGCCGGAAGTCGTCGAGGCTGGCGAATTGCGTCTGGCAGTCCGTCCCTGCCGCCGGTGCCCAACTGACCAGAGGCTGGCCCGCGCCACCGGCACGCAGGTAGAGGTTGCCATCGACGCGTTGGGCCATCGGCTGGGTCACCTTGGCGCAGGTGACACGTGCTTGTTCGAAGCGCAGCAGCGGGCCCTTGAGGCCGGCGTCTGCCACCAGCAGGTTGCCCTCGAACACATGGCCGACGCGCTCATTGACATCTGGCCCCGTCTGCGGATGCCAGCCGAAGTGATCGCCCTGGGCGCTGCGCTCGTTGCGATCGATAAGCACCGGCGAATTGAAGAAGGTGTTGTGGTGCACCTTGGCGCCCGCGCTGTTCAGGATGCGGATGCCCTGCTGGTTGTTCACGAACACATTGCCGGCCACAGTCACGCCCTTGCTGATCTCGAAGAACAGCCCCGCCATCGTGCCCTCGACGTAGTTGTTGACGAACGCGCCGCCGACATTGCCCACGTCGTACCAGACACCATTGGAGTTCGGCTGCTCGACGATGAGGTTGTCGCGCACGGTGACGCGGTAGGACTGGTTGAAGATCTTCACCGCTGCCGGGAAATAGCCGGTCAACTTCTCCACGTTGTTGCGCCGGATGAGGTTGCGCTCCAGCAGCACGTCCGACGAGCCGATGACATAGATGCCCTCGGTGCCGGTGTCGCTGATGAGGGAGTTGCGGATGACGAGCCCGTCGCCGCGGAAGTAGCCGGCCACGCGCGAGCAATGGCTGATGGTGACGTTCTCCAGCAGCGTGCCCATGACCTCCTTGCCGTGCTCGCTTTCAGGTGACGGGCCGACGGGATCGTCGGTCGGTTCTTCCGACACCAGCGTCGACGGCTTCTTGCCCTCGATGTCGATGGCCCGGTAGGCGTATTGCGTGAAGGTGATGCCGCGCAGAGTCGGGCCCTTGCGGTCCGACGGCTTGCCGTGGACTTCGCGCGAGGGGCGGTGCAGGGCGATGTCGTGCGCCGTGATCTCGACGAGGCGACCGGTCGGGTCGGCGCCGATGTAGACATGACCCTTGGCGTAGTCGACGTAGTAGGCCTTGGCACTGACCTCGCCTTCCCAGCCCGCGGACTGCAGCGGCTCGCCGTCGATGAAGACCATGTCGTTGTTGAAGCGGTGCAGCGGCGTCTTCATGCCCTCACGCTCCCGTTGCCACCAGCCCAGCGGCTGGGCCGGGAACAGCGTGGCCCATTTCGTGCGCCAGACGTTGTTGCCCAGGCTCTGCCACTCGGTCGCCATGCGCGTGCCCTTGAGCACAGGCACTTCGTCCAGATAGGGCTGGATGGTGATGCCCTGGTTGAGCTGCAGCCCACCGGTGCGGTAGGTGCCGCCGCGCATGACGATGGCGTCGCCGGTGACGACGCGCGTCACCGCTGACTCGATGGACGTTGCCTCGTTGATCGACGCACCGGAAGCCTCGGCCTTGCCGTCAGGCGCCACGAAATAGACGTGCGGCGCCTTGGGCACCGCGTAGCGATGCGGCACCGGGCCATAGGGGCCGCCGGAGGGCTGGGCGATGGCGGCGGTGGCCAGGATCTGTGCGGCCAGCAAGCCGAGAGCGCCGATCCAGCGGCGGGATGGGAGCAAGGACATCGTGCGGTCTCCATGCGCCTGAAGGTAGCGCTACCAATTGCAATGGCGCGCACGCTATCACTGTTTGCGCCGCGCCGAGGCGCCTGGAGATCCGCCGCGTGACTTCAGCGCGGCTTGGGGCCTACCAGGCCCAGCGCCAGCGCAATGCCGACCAGCACGATGGCGCCACCCGCCACCATCTGGGACGTGATGGCTTCCTGCAGGAAGAGCGCCCCCCACAGGATGGCAAAGAGCGGGATCAGAAAGGTCACCGACACCGCGTTGGTCGGCCCGACTCGGCTCATCAGCCGGAAATAGAGGATGTAGGCCAGCGCCGTGCACAGGCCGGCAAGCGCCAGCGCCGAGCCCCAGGCGACGTTGCTCGGCATGGCGGCCGGCCACAGCCAGGCGGCCGGCAGCGCCAGCAGCACGGCGGCGGCGAACTGGCTGCCAGTGGCCACGGCGAGAGGAGAAACGCCGGCCAGATAGCGCTTGGTTGCGTTCGCCGCGATGCCGTAGCAGAGGGTGGCCGTCGCGCAGGCCAGCACGGCCCAGAAGCCTGAATGGTCCTCGCCGGGCTTGAAGCCGGCCYTGTCCCAGGCCAGGAAGGCCACGCCCGCAAAGCCGATGACGAGGCCGAGCACGCGCCATGGTGTCAGCCCCTGGCGCAACCAGACGAAGGCGACGACGGCCGTCCACAACGGCGTCGTCGCGTTGACGATGCTGGACAGGCCGGCCGTGATCGACAGGGCCGCGAAGGAGAACAACGCAAACGGGATGGCGCTGTTGAGCGCGCCGACGAGCAGCAAGCCCTTCCAGTGCTTGCGCAGGTCAGCCAGATTGCCGCGCGCTGCCAGCAGCGGGATCAGCATGGCGCTGGCCAGGCCGACGCGCACGGCCGCCAGCGCAATCGGCCCGAACTCATGGGCCCCGAGGCGCATGAACAGGAAGGAGGCGCCCCAGAGCGCGGCGAGCAGTACCAGCTCGCCGATGTCGAAAGCCTTCATGCGGTAGCACCCTCCAGGCTCAACAGGGCCTGCTTGCGCTCCAACCCGCCGGCATACCCGGTCAATGAGCCATCGGTGCCGACGACGCGATGGCAGGGCACGAGAACGGAGATCGGGTTGCGGCCTACTGCGGCGCCCAGCGCCCGCGCCGCACTGGCGCGCCCCAGCCGCTCGGCCAGTGCGCCATAGGTCGAGGGCTGCCCCGGCGCGATGGCCAGCAGCGCCTGCCAGACCTCGCGCTGAAAGGCCGTGCCGGCCGGGTCCAGCGGCGGCAGGTCGAAAGACTTGCCGCTGAAATAGGCCGTCAGCGCGGCTTCGGTGGCCGACAGGACGGCGTCGCTGCCGTCGTCCTCAGGCGCGTCCAGCGCGCCGGGATGGTGCTTCTGCCCGTCAAACCACAGGCCCGACAGGCCCGTGGCGCTGCGTGCGGCCGTCAGCGGGCCGAGTGGGGTTTCGATCCTGCGTTGCAAAACGTGATGGTTCATCGAGTAACTCCGATCTTTCTGATTGGCCGCGCGACTGCCGCGGAACTGGCTTTGCCAGGCCGCTGGCAGTGCCCCCTTGAGGGGGCGCGCGAAGCGCGTACGGGGTGGGTCAAGCCCTTCTCCAGAGATGAAGGACGGCGTAGCTGCGGTAGGGGCGATAGTGCTCCGCGGCTTCGAGATAGGCCTTGGGCGACAGCAACGGGCCTTCGCGGCTCAGGGCCTTGCGCAAGACAACGTCGCCGGGGGGGAAGGCGTCGGGCCAGCTCCAGCCCCGCATCAACATGTAGCCGGCTGTCCAGGGGCCGATGCCGGGGATGGCCGTCAGCTCGGCGGCAGCGGCTTCTGGTGAACCCTCGTGGCGGGCAAAGGCCAGCGTCGGCCAGGCCTGGGCCAGGGCGATGAGGCTGTCGGCACGCCGGCCAATGATGCCGAGTGACGCGATGTCGTCGCGCGTCGCCTCGGCAATGCGCTCGGGTGTGGGGAACAAGCGTTGGCAACCTTCCGGCGCGTCGGACAAGTCTTCACCGAAACGCTCGACGAAACGGCCGGCGAGTGTGCGAGCGGCCGCCACGGTGACCTGCTGGCCCAGGACGGCGCGTACCGCCAGCTCGAAGCGGTCCAGGCAGCCCGGCAGCCGCTGGCCTGCGACGGCCGCCTCGCCCAACGCAGCGGCGATGGCCTCGGGTTCGGCGTCCAGGTCCAGCCAGCGGCGCAACAGCGGCAATAGCGAGCCGACGGCAGGCCAGAGCGTGGGGGACAGTTCGACGCCGACCTCTCCCGCCTTGGCGAAGCTCACGCGCAGCCAGCCGGCATGGCGCCGGCCGGCGTGAGTCAGCGCCAGGGAGCGTGTGACGCCGCCCTCCTCCACCCGCTCAACCCCCGTGATCGCACGCGGCGCAAGAAACGCCAGCACGCCAGCCACGTCATAGGGCTGGCGGTAGCTCAGCCGCAGCCGCGACACGGGGGCCGCACCGCCACCCTCGCGCCGCAGGGCTGTGGGCTGCAGGCGGTAGTGCTCGACGAAGGCGGCGTTGAAGCGCCGCAGGCTCGCATAGCCGGCCGCGAAGGCGATCTCGCTGACGGGCAGCGTGCTGTCGGTCAGCAGGGCCTTGGCGAGCAGCAGGCGGCGCGTCTGCAGGTATTGCAGCGGTGAAACGCCGTGCTCGGCCTGAAAGATGCGGCGCAGGTGCCGGCTCGTGATGCCGAGATGGGCTGCCAGGTCTTCGACGCTGGCCTCGGCGTCATCGCAGGCATCCAGCCAGGCAGCGGCCTGCTGGGCGAGCGTTCGCGAGGCGTCCATCGTCGTCCACGGCAGGGCGCGCGGTGCCAGCTCGGGCCGGCATTTCATGCAGGGGCGAAAGGCGGCGGCTTCGGCCTGGGCCGCCGTCGAGAAAAAGCGGCAGTTCTCGCGCCGCGGCAGGCGCACGCGGCATACAGGGCGGCAGTAGATGCCGGTGGACGTGACGCCCACGTAGAGCCGCCCGTCGAAGCGCGCGTCGTGCGACTGCAGGACGGCGTAGGCGGCATCGGGAGGGAGGGTCTCGGACAACATGCAGCCAGTCTAGGACGGGCCCCTGCCAGATCCTGGCAGTTTTCGGACATGCCCCCAGAACTTACTGGAGGTAGCGGCGGCGGATGCGGGCGACGGTGCCGTCTTCTTCAAGCTGGCGGTAGGCCGCGACCCAGCGCCGTGCCTCGGCGGCATCGAGCCCGAGCGACGCGGCCATGTAGAGCGTGGCTTCGCCGAGCGTCGTCYGCAACACGAAGAGCATGCGGGCTTGGCCATACTCGTCCATTGCGGCCTCCAGCATGGGCGTGCCGGCGTAGACGGCATCCAGCGCCTGCTCGCGCAGGAGGCGCAACAGGTCGCGGTAGTCCTTCGCTTCGACGATGGTCTTGAAGCGCTCGGCCCGCAGATTGGCCGCAATGGGTGAGCCGCGCAGCACGCCGATGCGCAGCTCACGCAACTGGTCGAGCTCCAGGCGCGACTCGGTCGCGAGGGTGTAGAGGCCGTAGCGCACCGTCATCAGCGGCACCAGCCACTGGAAGCGGGCCTCCCGGTCCGGCGTCCGCGCCAGCGGAAAGATGCCGTAGTGCCGCCCCTGCTCGACCGTGCGCACCGCGCGCGCCCAGGGGACGTAGCTGACGAGGGCCGGCCTGCCCAGGCGCTGGGCCATGGCAACGGCCAACTCGTGGGC
>NZ_JBFULE010000302.1:0-5952 GCF_056400485.1 Roseateles sp. P5_B10 | reverse complement strand
GTGGTGGCCGGCGTTGGGCTTGATGCCGGAGGCGTCTTCCGCCCAGCGGTTCTCGGGCTGGAACAGCACGACCGCCGGGTCATAGCCGTCTTCGGCCTGGCCGGACACATAGCCGATGGGCTTGTGCAGCAGCACGGTGACGAGCTGAGCCTGCTGGTTGCGGGCAGCGGGGTCGATGTCGATCTGCACGTCGGGGCCGACGCGCTGGCCCAGCACGGCGACCTTGCCGTTGACGCGCACCCAGCCGGCGGCGATCCAGTCATCGGCCTCGCGACGCGAAGCAAGCTTGAGCTCGCCCATGCGCTTGGACAGGCGTTCGCCGTCCTCGGGCGCGACTTCGCGAGCCGGGTTGCGGCGTTGCTGCGGGCGCTGCGGCGGCTCGAAGTTGGGGCCGCGGTTAGCCACACGGCGTTGGTCGACGCGCGGTGGGCGGTCAGCAGGAGGGCCTTCGTCCGGTCGCGCGCGAGGGGCGCGTTCTGGGCGCTGCGGTGCGTCGCCGCGGTATTGCGGCGGGCGCTCGTCGGGTCGTGCACGCGGGCCACGCTCGGGGCGCGGCGGCGCATCGCCACGCGGCTGCTGCTGCCAGTCAGACTTGAAACCCGTCGGCTTCGGGCGAGCCGGCCGCTCGTCGCGAGCCGGTGCAGGCCGCTCGGCGCGCTGCGCTTGCGACTTCTGGAACTGCTCCTCGCGCTCGGCCCGGTCGGCTTGCGCCTTGGCAAGCGTCGTGCGGGGCTTGGAGACGCCCTTGCCGCGCACCGGCGCGCGCTTCTCGCCCTCGGCGTTGCGAGTCTTGGCAGCAGGCTTGGGCTTGCCCTTGAGGGTGATGGTGGCCATCGTTTTCTTTCAGCGTCCGCGCAGGAAAAGAGCGTCCAGCTCGCGCATGTCGAGCTGGCGCCAGGTGGGGCGGCCGTGGTTGCATTGGTCGGCGCGTTCAGTGGCTTCCATGTCGCGCAGCAGCGCGTTCATTTCGTCCAGCGTCAATTGCCGGTTGGCGCGCACGGCGCCGTGGCAGGCCATGGTGGCGAGGATTTCATGCTGAGCGCGTTCGAGCACCGAGCTGGCGTCGAACTGGGCCATCTCGGCGAGCAGCTCGCGGGTCAGCGCGACGAGGTCGGAGGCCGCAAGCAGGGCGGGGCGGGAGCGCACGGCCAAGGTGCGGGCGGACAGCGGGGCGACATCCAGGCCGAGCTTTGACAGCGTGTCGGCATGCTGCTCGGCGGCGGCGACCTCCTCGGCCGTAGCGGCGAAGCTGACCGGGATCAGCAGCGGCTGGCTTTCGATCTGGGTCGCGCCGAGCCTGGCCTTGAGCCGCTCATAGACGACGCGCTCATGGGCCGCGTGCATGTCGACGATGACCAGGCCTTGCTTGTTCTCGGCCAGGACGTAGACGCCCTGGATCTGCGCGATGGCGCGGCCCAGCGGCCAGTCCTCGTCCGGCAACTTCATCTTCAAGCTGATCGTCGGCGCGGCTGTCGCAGGTTCGGGCTCAGGAGCTTCACCAGGGGCCCACAAGGCCTCGTGCTGGACCAGGGACAGCCTGACCTGCTCGGCCGTCGGCGGCACGGGCGGCACATAGGACTGGTAGGCCGGGCGCGGCTCCGAGACGAAGAGCGTGGCCGGCATCGTCGGCTCGAAGCCAAGCGGCGCCATGGCCGATTCGACGCCGGCGGCGTCCGCACGCGACTGGGCCAGCGCGTCGATGAAGGCGCGGCGCACCGATTGGTGGATGGCGCGGCCGTCGCGAAAGCGCACCTCGATCTTGGTCGGGTGCACGTTCACGTCCACCAGCTCGGGCGCGATCTCGATGAAGAGCACATAGCTGGGCTGGCGCTGGCCGTGCAGCACGTCCTCGTAGGCGGAGCGGATGGCGTGGCTGATGAGCTTGTCGCGCACATGGCGACCATTGACCCAGACGTATTGCTGGTCGGCCCGCGAGCGCGCCGCCTCGGGCAGGCCGGCGCGTCCGGTCAGGGCCAAGGGGCCGAAGCTGTGCTCGAAGGGGCGGCTCTCGGTGACAAAGTCTGCGCCCAGCGCATCGGCAATGCGCTGCTCGCTGGACGCGGCGCGCCATTGGTCGACGAGCTTGCCTTCGTGCCAGATCGCAAAGCCGACGTCGGGACGCGCCAGTGCATGGCGGCGCACGGCTTCGACGCAATGGGCCAGCTCGGTGGCGTCGGTCTTGAGGAACTTGCGGCGGGCGGGGGTGGCGAAAAACAGCTCGCGCACCTCGACGCTGGTGCCGCGCGCACGGGCGGCCGGCTGCAGCTCGCCGCTGCGGGCGTCCAGCCGGTGGGCGTGAGCGTCGGCGGCCGTGCGGCTGGCAATGGCCATGTCGGAGACCGACGAGATGGCGGCCAGGGCCTCGCCGCGGAATCCCATCGTCGCGACGGATTCCAGGTCACTCAGGCTGGCGATCTTGCTCGTTGCATGGCGCTTGAGTGCCAAGGGCAACTGGTTGACAGGGATGCCGCAGCCGTCGTCCTCGACGACGATGGCCCGCACGCCGCCGGCCATCAGCTTGACCTGGATGTTCTTCGCGCCGGCGTCCAGTGCGTTGTCCACCAGCTCGCGCACCACCGAGGCCGGGCGCTCGACGACCTCGCCGGCGGCGATCTGGCTGATCAGCTCATCGGGCAGTTCGCGGATGGCGCGTGGGGCAGGGAGGTCGGGCAGGGGCAAATCCATCGACCGGATTATCGGCGCCGTCCGGCTGTCACGTCCGGGCCGGGATAATCGCCGCCCATGGATTTCCTTCCCTTCCTCATCGACTTCGTCCTGCACGTCGACCAGCACCTGGCCAACTTCGTCGCGAGTTACGGCGCCTGGGTGTATGCGCTGCTCTTCCTGATCATCTTTGTCGAGACCGGCGTGGTCGTCATGCCCTTCCTGCCGGGGGATTCCCTGCTCTTTGTCGTCGGCGCCATGTGTGGCGTCGGGCTGATGGACCTGGGCCTGTCCATGGCGCTGCTGACGGCGGCGGCCATCCTCGGCAACCAGAGCAACTACAGCATCGGCCGGCACTTCGGGCCGCGCGTCTTCCAGTGGGAGGACTCGCGCTTCTTCAACAAGGCCGCCTTCGAGAAGGCCCATGCCTTTTACGAGAAGTACGGCGGCATCACCCTGGTTGCGGCCCGCTTCATGCCCTTTTTGCGCACTTTCGCGCCCTTCGTGGCCGGCGTGGCGCAGATGACTCGGCGCAAGTTCACGCTGTATGACGTGGGTGGCGGCGTGCTGTGGGTTTGCGGCGTCACGCTGATCGGCTATGTCTTTGGCAACGTGCCCTGGGTCAAAACCAACCTGGACAAGATCATCTGGGCCATGATTCTCATCCCCGGCCTGGTCATCATCGCCGGCGGCCTGAAGGCCAGGTTCAAGCGCCAGCCGGGCTGACTCGGCAGGGCCAACTCAGCCCGGCGCTGACTTTCGGAGCCGCGCCCAAGGCGCACTAGAGTCGCGGGTTTTCGTCTGATCGGAGATCCCGATGACCCTGACCCGTATCGCCATGGCTTTGGCCTGTGCCTGGATGACCTCCGGCGCGGCCTTGGCGGCCGAACCGACGCTCATGCTGCGCCAGCCCGCCGTCTCCAAGGACCACCTGGCCTTCGTCTATGCCGGCGATCTCTGGCTGGCTGACCGCAGTGGCGGCAATGCCCGGCGCCTGACCAGCCATGCGGCTGCCGAGTTCGCGCCGCGCTTCTCGCCGGACGGCAGGAGCATCGCCTTCTCGGCCAGCTATGACGGCAATACCGACGTCTACGTCATCGGCCTGGACGGCAGCGCGCCCAAGCGCCTGACCTGGCACCCGACGGCTGACGTCGTCAGCGGCTGGAGCCCTGATGGCAAGCGCGTGCTGTTCGCCTCGCCGCGCGAGGTGCTGAACAACCGCAGCAACCAGCTCTACGAGGTCAGCGTGGAAGGCGGCTACGAGAAGCAGGTCATGAAGGCCGTGGCCTTCGAGGGCGCCTGGTCGGCCGACGGCAAGCAGCTGGCCTACCGCCCCTACAACGCCGCCTATGCCGGCATGAGCGGCTGGCGCCAGAGCCGCGGTGGCTCGACGCCACCGGTGTGGGTCATGGACATGCAAGGTCCAAATGCCGGCCAGCGCTGGCAGGAGATTCCCCACGTCAACGCAACCGATTCGGCGCCCGTGTGGGCCGGCGGCGAGGTGGTGTTCATCTCCGACCGAGCGGATGGCGCGGCGAACCTGTTCGCCTTCAACCCCGGCACCAAGGCGCTGCGCCAGCTCACCAAGGAGACGCAGTGGGACGTGCGCAGCGTCGACGCCGTCGGCACGACCCTGGTCTATGAGTCCGGTGGCCGCATCAAGCAGATAGAACTGGCGGGCGGCACGCCGCGCGTGCTCGACATCCAGCTCACCAGCATCGCGCCTCAGGCGCGGCCGCAGTGGAAGGATGCTGGCAAGACGCTGACCCATGCTCAGCTGTCCAGCACCGGCAAGCGCGTGGTAGTGAGTGCGCGTGGCGAGGTGTTCACCGTGCCGGTCAAGGACGGCAGCGTGCGCAACCTGACCGAGACCGCCGGCGTGCGCGAGAAGGACGCGCTGTGGAGCGCCGACGGCCAGCGCGTGGCTTATCTGTCCGACGCCCCGGGCATGCGCCATGAGCTGGTGCTGCAGAACCAGACCGGCCTGGGTGCGAAGGAGCGCTTCCTGCTGCCCAAGGAGGGTTATTTCGCGCTGATGGACTGGTCCCCTGACGGCAATCAGTTAGTGCTGCAGGACAACCACCTCAACCTCTATCGGCTGAGCCTGGTGCCCGGCCCGCAGCGCGGTCAGCTCGTCAGGATCGCCACCGACGTGCGCCGCTTCGGCGCCGACGGCTATGCCGTGTCCTTCTCGCCGGACAGCCGCTGGCTGGCCTACACGACCTCGGGCGAGAACTATTTCAGCCGCATCGTGCTGCACGACCTGGCGACCGGTCGCAACCATGCCGTCACCGACGGCCTGGCCCACGCCGGCAACCCGACGTTCTCGGCCAAGGGCGACTACCTGTATTTCACGGCGTCCATCAACTCCGGCCCGAGCCAGGTCGGCCTGGACTTGTCCACGCAGGAGCGCCCGCGCCGTGCCGGCCTCTACGCCGTGGTGCTCGCGGCCGACGGCAAGTCGCCGCTGGCGCCCAAGGCGGGTGACGAGGATGGCAAGAAGGACGACAAGAAGGACGAGAACAAGGACGAGAAGAAGGACGAAAAAACGGACAAGAAGAAAGACGACAAGAAGGCCGACGCCAAGAAGGACGAAAAGCCCAAGCCCGAACCGGTCAAGCCGATCAAGGTCGACCTCGATGGCCTGATCGATCGCGTCGTGGCCCTGCCGGTGGCCGAGCGCAATTACGACAACCTGGCAGTCGCCTCGGACGGCGCGCTCTTCTATCTGCAGCGCCCGCAACCCGGCGCCAGCAACGAGCCGCCGCAGGCCGAGCGTCGCGCGACGGCCGAGCTGTGGCGCTTCGACTTCGAGGAGCGCAAGCCCAAACTGCTGCGCACCGGCATTGCCGAGTTCTCGCTGAGCGAAGACCACAAGAAGCTGCTGCTGACCGTGGCCGGCGGCAAGCTGGAGGTGGGCGATGCCAATGACAAGGGCGACAGCAAGCCGCTGGACCTGTCGGGCCTGCGAGCCCGTGTCGACCCCAAGGCCGAGTGGAAGCAGATCTTCGACGAGGCCTGGTGGATGGAGAAGGAGTTCTTCTACGACCCGGCCATGCATGGCTTGAACTGGCAGGCCGTCTATGACCGCTATCTGCCGCAACTGGCCCATGTGCAGCGCCGCGAGGACCTGAACGACCTGCTCGTGCAGATGATTGGCGAACTGCAGGTCGGCCACAACCGTGCCGGCGGTGGTGACGTGCATCAGGAGGCGCCCGTCGCCGTCGGCCTGCTGGGCGCGGACTTCGTCGTCGAGCAGGGTCGCTACAAGGTCGCCAGGCTCTACGC
>NZ_JBFULE010000301.1:0-5973 GCF_056400485.1 Roseateles sp. P5_B10 | reverse complement strand
GTGGGAAATTGACGCCCCAGGTCAGCACGACGGCCATAGCGGCGATCAATGGAGCGAGCTGGCGGTCCTTCATATCGGCTAGCATATTCTCATATGAGAGAAGAATTCTCTGAATTGAGCGAAGAGGGGCAGTTCGAGCGTCAACTGGCCGAGCGGCTGGCTGCGCTGCGCACGGCCGCCGGCTGGTCGCTGGACGAGTTGGCTTTGAAAAGCGGCGTCAGCCGCGCAACGCTGAGCCGGCTGGAGCGCGCCGAGACCAGCCCGACGGCGACGCTGCTGTCGCGCCTGGCCCGTGCCTACGGCCTGCCGTTGAGCCGCCTGCTCGCCGAAGCCGAGGCCTTGCCCGTGCGCCTGTTGCGCGCCGCCGACCAGCCACGCTGGCACGACGTGCAGAGCGGCTTCGAGCGACTGATGCGCTGTCCGCCCCTGGCCGGCTTCGCGACCGAGGTCATCGAGGGCCGTCTCGCGCCCGGCGCCGAGCTGGCCTACGACGAGCCCACCGTCGCGCGCCTGGAACACCACCTGTGCCTGCTGGAAGGCCGGCTGCGGCTGACTCTGCAGGGGCAGGTCTTCGAGCTGGGCGCTGGCGACTCGATCAGCTTTCGCTGCCTTGGGCGCAGCGTTTTCACCAACCCCGGGGCCGAATCAGCGCGCTATCTGCTCGCGATGACGGTGCCTTCCCTGTAACTGGTATCCAACCACCATGAGTTCCGAACTGCCCGCCCGCCTTGCGCCGCTGGACCCCGGTCACCCCGATGCGCGGCGTCTGATCGCGCTGTCCGAGGCCTATATGGGCGCGCTCTATCCCAGCGAGAGCAACCACTTCGAGCCCGCCGATGGCCTGCGCCCACCGCAGGGCAGCTTCTACGGGCTGTGGCGTGGCGAGCAGCTCGTCGGCTGCGGCGGCGTCAAGCACTTCGACGCGGACGGCTATGGAGAGATCAAGCGTCTTTTCGTGCTGGATAGCGAGCGTGGCCGTGGCGTCGCCCGGCAGCTGATGGCGCAGTTAGAGGCCGAGCTGACCGAACGCGGCCTGCGGATCGCGCGGCTGGAGACCGGTATCCACCAGCCCGAGGCCCTGGCGTTGTACCGGCGTCTGGGYTACTCGGAGCGCGGGCCCTTCGGCGGCTACACGCCTGATCCATTGAGCTCCTTCTTCGAGAAGGTGTTGGGTTGAAACACGACGAAACTCGCGCGAGGCTTGGCGGACCATAATTCCGCGCCTTCCAAGAATCGAGACAGCCATGACCCGCGCCACCAAGATCGTCGCCACCCTCGGCCCTGCTTCCAACACGCCGGAGATCCTGGAGAAGATGATCCGCGCCGGCGTCGACGTCGTGCGGCTGAACTTCTCCCACGGCAAGGCGCAGGACCACATCGACCGCGCGACCATGGTCCGGGAAGCCGCGCAACGTGTCGGCAAGTCGGTGGCCATCATGGCCGACCTGCAGGGCCCCAAGATCCGCGTCGGCAAGTTCGAGGGCGGCAAGATCGAGCTGATCCCCGGCGCGCCCTTCATCCTGGACGCCGACCGCACCGAGCTGGGCAACCAGGACATCGCCAGCCTCGACTACAAGGAACTGCCGCGTGACGTGAAGCCCGGCGACACGTTGCTGCTCAACGACGGCCTGCTGGTGCTGACCGTCGAGTCCGTGCGCGGCGCGCAGGTCCACACCATCGTCAAGCTCGGCGGCGAGCTGTCCAACAACAAGGGCATCAACAAGCAGGGCGGCGGCCTGACGGCACCGGCACTGACAGCCAAGGACATGGACGACATCAAGACCGCGATGTCCTTCCAGTGCGAATACCTGGCCGTCAGCTTCCCCAAGAACGCCACCGACATGGAAATGGCGCGCCAGCTGGCCAACGTGGCCGGCGAGGCTTATCGCCACAAGCCGGCCATGATCGCCAAGATCGAGCGCTACGAAGCCATCCCCCACCTCGAAGCCATCCTGAAGGCCAGCGACGGCATCATGGTGGCGCGCGGCGACCTGGCCGTGGAAGTGGGCAACGCGGCCGTGCCGGCGCTGCAAAAGCGCATGATCAAGATGGCCCGCGAGCTGGACAAGGTGTCCATCACGGCCACGCAGATGATGGAGTCCATGATCGTCAACCCGGTACCCACGCGTGCCGAGGTCAGCGACGTGGCCAACGCCGTGCTGGACGGCACCGATGCCGTCATGCTGTCGGCCGAGACGGCTGCCGGCAAATACCCCATCGAGACCGTCGAGCAGATGGCCAACATCGCGCTGGAAGCCGAGCGTGCCGAGTTTGTCAGTCTCGACACCGACTTCGCTGGCCGCCAGTTCGGCCGCATCGACCAGTCCATCGCCATGGGCGCGCTGTTCACCGCCTACCACCTGGGCTGCAAGGCCATCCTGGCCCTGACCGAATCCGGCTCGACGGCACTGTGGATGAGCCGCCACCGCATTCAGGTGCCCATCTTCGGCCTGACGACCCAACCGGTCAGCCAGCGCAAGATGGCGCTCTACCGCAATGTGCTGCCGCTGTTGATGCCCAAGTTCGAGGACCGCGACGTGGCCCTGGCCGCCGCGGAAAAGATCCTCGTCGAGCGCGGTGTGCTGATGCCCGGCGACACCTATGCCATCACCTGCGGCGAGCCGATGGGCTACCCCGGCGGCACCAACATGCTGAAGGTCTGCCGGGTCGGCTGATGCCCTAGTGGCTGTGGCCGACGTGGCTCTTGGGCGGTAGCTCGGCGCCCGGCTCGGCCAGCCCTTCGAGGATGGCGCAGGCCGGCTCGTTGCCCTGGCAGCGGGCGCGCAACGCGCGCAATTCCTTCTCCAGTTCCTGCAGCGCCGTGATGCGCGCGCTGACGTGGTCGATGTGCGCGTCCAGCAGCGCATGCACACCTGCTCCGTTGGCGCCACCGTGCCCGTCGCCCTGCAGCGCCAGCAGCGCCCGCACCTCAGCCAGGTTCATGTCCAGCGAGCGGCAGCGGCGGATGAAGTGCAGGCGCTCGACATCAGGCGGGCCATAGACGCGGTATCCAGCATCCGTGCGCGGTGGCGGCGCCAGCAGGCCCTCGCGCTCATAGTGGCGGATGGTGTCGACCTTTGTTCCGGTCAGGCGGCTGAGTTCTCCGATACGCATGTGACGATTCTCGGCTTGACTCTGGTGTGGCTCCAGGGTTTGCAATAGCGGCAGTTTTCAGCCAAGGTCTTCTCCACCATGAGCCACGCCTGCCACCACCATCACGATGAACCCAGCCCCGGCAATTCGCCGGCCTACCGCCGCGTGCTGTGGGCGGCACTGCTGATCAATGCGGCCATGGCCGTCGTCGAGATCACGACCGGCTGGCGCGCCGGGTCGCTGTCGCTGTGGGCCGATGCGCTGGATTTCATCGGCGACGCAGCCAACTATGGCGCGTCGCTGGCCGTGCTGTCGGCCGGGCTGCTGTGGCGGGCGCGGCTGGCCTGGGTCAAGGGTTGGGCGATGGCGGTGTTCGGCGTTGGTGTGTTGGCCCGCGCGGCCTGGGCCGCCTGGGCGGGCGAGCCACCGCAGGCCGCGACCATGGGTATCGTCGGCACGCTGGCCCTGCTGGCCAATGTGGGTGTGGCCGTGATGCTCTATGCCTGGCGCGAAGGCGACGCCAACATGCGCGCGGTCTGGCTGTGCAGTCGCAACGACGCGCTGGGCAATGTGGCCGTCGTGGCCGCTGCCGGTGGCGTGGCGCTGACCGGCCAGGCCTGGCCCGACTTGCTGGTGGCCGTCATCATGGCCGGCCTCGCCTTGCATTCGTCGCGCGTGGTGCTGCGCCACGCGCGTGAAGAACTCAGACCAGCGCCAGTGCCAGTGCGGTAAGCGCCATCACGCCGGTGGCAGCCCAGCCCATGCGGCGCAGCCTGGGGCCGATGACATGCTCGCCCATGACGGATTCGCGCGTGGCCAGCACCATCATCGCGGCCATGATGGGCACAGCGCTGATGCCATTGAACACCGCCGACCAGAACAGCGCCTTGACCGGGTCCAGCGGCGCGAAGCACAGGGCCACGCCGCCCAGGGTCGCGACGGCGATGACGCTGTAGAAGCCGCGTCCCTCGCCGCGTTCGAGCTTGAGGCTCAGGCTGTCGCGCCAGCCGGCCACCTCGGCCACCGCGTAGGCCGCCGAGCCAGCCAGCACCGGCACGGCCAGCATGCCCGTGCCGATGATGCCCAGGCTGAACAGCAGCGCCGCATGCTCGCCCGCGATCGGCCGCAGCGCCTCGATGGCCTGGGCCGAAGTCTGGATGTCGTGCACGCCTGCGGCATGCAGCGTTACGGCCGTGGACAGCATGATGCAAAAGGCGATGAGGTTGGAAAAACCCATGCCGACATGCGTGTCCAGCTTGATGCGGCGCAGATGGCGCTTCACGTCGGCTGGCTTGCAGGGGCGGCCTGCGCAGTCCTCGACCTCCTGGCCCGCCTGCCAGAAAAACAGATAGGGGCTGATCGTCGTGCCGAACAGCGCCACCAGCATCAGCACCGTGTCACGGTTCCATTTCAGCTCGGGCCGTATCGTGTGCAGCAACACCTCGCCCCAGTCCAGGCCCAGCACGATGACGACGCCGACATAGGCCAGCAGTGCCAGCGTCAGCCACTTCAGCCAGCGCACATAGCTCTGGTAGGCGAGGAAGACCTGCATCAGCACGCTGACCACGCCGAAGGCGATCGCGTAGATCAGCGCCGGGCCGCCCACCAGCATGTGCAGCGCGCTGGACATGGCGGCGATGTCGGCGGCGATGTTCAGCGTGTTGGCTGCCAGCAGCAGGCCTACCAGCGCCAGCAGCACAGGGCGCGGGAACGTGCGCTTCATGTTGGCCGCCAGGCCGCGGCCGGACACATAGCCGATGCGGGCGCTGACGATCTGGATCGCGGCCATCAGCGGCAGGGTGAAGACGACGCTCCACAACATGCCGTAGCCGAACTGCGCGCCGGCCTGGGAGTAGGTGGCAATGCCGCTCGGGTCGTCGTCCGCCGCGCCGGTGATCAGCCCGGGGCCGAGCTCATGGAAAGGCCGACGAAGACGGGCAAGGAGAGTCATGGCGTGGCTAGCCTAGCCGCGAGGATGGGGGCAGCCTGTCGGCAAGTTCCTCGGGCGGCTGTCGGATTTGGCGAAGCGGCAGACGCCGTGTCTCACCGATGGCCAACGTGAAGAAGGCTTCCTCAGCCAGCCCGAGCGCCGCGCGCTGCCGTTCGAGCTGGCGGGGCGGCTCGTCCAGCGCCTCGTCGGTCAGCTCGAAGGTGCCCCAAGTGCACGCCCAGCGAGCGCTTGGCGCCGAGGTCGGCGTGGATCTTCAGCGCTTCCTCTACGTTGACATGCTGGCTCTGCATGAACCAGCGCGGCTCGTAGGCACCGATGGGGATCAGCGCGATGTCGAAGCTGCCGCCTTGATGAGGCTGCTGGCGCTCGGCGAAGCGCTCGCGGATGTCGGTGAAGTCGCGCGAATAGCCGGTGTCGCCGGCGAAGAAGAGCTGGCAGTCCGGTGCGAACACGGCGAAGCCGCCCCACAGCGTCTTCATGCGATCGTTCAGGCCACGCGCCGACCAGTGCTGGGCCGGGACGAGCACGATGTCCACGCCGGCGAGGCGCTCGGCCTGCCACCAGTCCAGTTCCACGACGCGCTCGATGCCGCGTGCCTGGAACCAGGCCCTGAGGCCCAGTGGCACGACGAAGAGCGGGCTGCCGCCGGGCTGGCGCGCGAGGCTGCGTACCGAAGCCAGGTCGAGGTGGTCGTAGTGGTTGTGCGAGACGAGCACGGCGTCGACGTGGGGCAACTCGGCCAGCGCCACGCCTGGCGGCTGCTCGCGCTTCGGCCCGGCAAAGGGCAGCGGCGAGGCGCGCCCGGAGAAGATCGGGTCGGTCAGCAGGTTCAGGCCGCCAAGCTGGGTCAGCACGGTGGCGTGGCCGATCCAGGTCACCGCCGGCTGCTGCGCAGCGCCGTGGTTGGTGCGGATGAAGCCGAGATCGGC
>NZ_JBFULE010000300.1:0-5974 GCF_056400485.1 Roseateles sp. P5_B10 | reverse complement strand
CTGCCACAGCGCGGCCACGGCCAGGGGCTCGGCGGCGCCTTCCGCGCGCGCGCCCAGCGCCAATGCGGCCCGTTGCCGCAGCGCCTGCGCCTCGAAGGCCGGCAGCACCGCGAGAACCGCTTCGCGCACCAGGTCATGCCGGCATTGCAGGGCGCCGTCGGGCTCTTCGCGCAGCAGCGCGGCCTGCAGCGCCAACCGGGCCGCGGGCAGCAATTCGGCATCGGGCACCGCGGCCACGCTGCCCAGCACCGCCAGCGGCAGCGGCCGGGCCAGCACGGCTGCCGCGCCGACAAGGCCATGCGCTGCCGGGCTCAGGGCCTGCCAGCGCCGCAGCAGCAACTCGTGCACGCGCGGGGACACGGGCGCGCCGTCGGCTCGGGCCCGCAGCAGCTCACCCAGCACAAAKGCATTGCCGTGGCTGGCCGCGAGCAGCGCGGGAGCGTCGGCGGCGCTCTGGCCAGCGCGATTCAGCAGCAGCTGCACAGCCTCCAGCGCCAGCCCCGGCAGCGCCAGGCAGCGCAGGTCCTGCTGCCGGGCCAGCCAGTCGCGGTGTTCGGCCGGCAGTTCTTCGCCCCGCGCGGCGCCGCGCCAGCGCAGCCGGCCGCGGTGRCTCAGCAGGGCCAGCAGCTCCAGGCTGGCCGCGTCCACCCATTGCAGGTCATCGACCAGCAACAGCGGCCCCAGCGCCTCCAGCACGCGCGCCAGGCCCTCCAGCAGCCGGGCGCGGGCGCTCAAGGCGTCCAGCGGCGGCAGGGGCTCGTCGATGGCCAGCTCGGGCAGCAGCCGCGCCAGGTCCAACCGGTAGGCGGCCAGGCCGCGCTCGGGCTGGCGCAGCAGCGCGCGCAACGTGTCCAGGCGCGGCAGCAGCAGTTCGACGACGGGCCGGTAAGGCATCTCCGCCAGCCCCTCGCGGCCTTGCAGCACGGGGGCGCCGGGGAAGGCCGCCTTCAGCACGCTGGTCTTGCCCACGCCGGCCTCGCCCAGCAGCACCAGCGCCGGCGCGGCCTCGCGGCGGATCTGGCCCAGCCATTCAGCGCGGCCGCACAGCGCCTGATCGGTTTCGGTCGGCGGCGCCCCGCCCCGCTCCAGCAGCACACGCAGCGGCGCCTGCCAGGCTGCGGTGCCGGCGCGTTGCAAAGCGCGCCGAGCGGCTTCGTCCCAGCGGCGYTGCAGCAGCGCGCCATGGTCGTCGGCCCAGCGCCAGAACTCGTCGAAGCCGGCAAACCTGAAACCCTGCAGCCAGGCCATGGCCGGACGGGCCAGCAGCTCGGCGCCGTCGGCCTCGGCGCAGGCCATCTCCAGCAAGGCCAGGTCGTGCGGCAGCTGGAGACAGACGCGCTGCCGCTCGGCCACCAAGGCATCGGCCTGGCCGAACCCGGCCAGCAGCTGGCGCAGCCGGTGCAAGTTGATGCGCAGATGGTGCCGGGCCTGTTCGCGCTCGGCATCCGGCCAGAACAGCGCCGCAAGCTGGCCACGCTCCACCCAGTGGCCCAGGCAGGCCAGATGGATCAGCAGGCAGCCCGGCAGTGTGGCGGGCAGAGGCAGACTTTCAGCGGCATCGGCCTGCCAGGCCGGCGCTCCCAGCAGCTTGAGCATGGCGCGCAGTGTGCCGTGGCGCTTCCCGCGGTCAAGCGCGGCGGCGGCGCAATACCAGCAAGCCGATGCCGGCCGCCAACATCAGCCATGCCGAGGGTTCGGGCACCGGCGTCAGCGTGGCGGAGAAGTTGTCCAGGCTGAGGAAGGCGCTGCCGCCGGTGCAGCCGTTGACGCTGTTGCAACTGGTGCCAAGCGTGTAGCGGAAGCCCACGTAGATCGGCAGGGCGCCCGCGCTGAAGTCGGGGCGCTGCGCGGACCCGGCCACCGGTGGCACCCAGTCGGCCGCCGCGGCCACGAAGGACCACTGCTGCGACAGGTAGTCGGGCTTGATCATTGCCTTGCCAGTCACGAGGTCGCTGCCGATGACGGTGTAGGTCACGCCGTTTTGCATCAGGGCCGGCCGGATGCTGCCAAGCGTGTCGAAGGCAAAGCTGCTGGACAGCCCGCGGATGTCGGCGCTGAATTCCAGCTTCTGCAGCGCGCCCAACTGCGCCGGGTCGTAGGCCAGCGCCGTATAGAAGGCGCCCAGCCGGTTCATCGAGCTGGACAGGCCGGGGCTGCTCGGCGTGACATAGCTGATCACCCAATGCGAGCCCGGGTTGCCCAGGTTGGCGTCGATGACCATGTTGGCGTCTGCCGGACCATCGTCGGTGATCTGGATCAGGCTCCAGTCGGCGGCATGGAAGTCACCGACCTGCAGGCTCAGGCCCGAGGCGGCGGCATGCGTGGCGAGCGCCAGCGCGAGGCCGGCGACAGAAACAGAGGCGAGGCGAGACATGAGCGAACTCCACGGCTTGAGGACGTGGCGGACTCTGCGCGGCCAGCGTCTCTGCACCGTCTCAAGCTAGGGGCTGCCTGCGCCCGCGTCCCTGCCTAGACTGCGCCACCCTGCCGACCGGAGCATCGCGATGAAGAAGCTGGCTTTTGTTGCTGCAGTCCTGCTGCCCACCCTGGCCAGCGCCGCCGGCCTGGAGGGCACGACGGTGGACCTGCGCTATGACTTCGACAACGGCACAACCGTCTTTCACACCCAGGACAGCGTCCTTGTCGGCGCCGGCACCGAGCTGAGCTGCCCGGGCGCCGCCCAGGTCTGCCAGGTGCTGACGTCGCCGACCCAGACCCTGGATTTCGGCGACAGCAGCGTCCGCTATGACTACACCGGCCCGGGCAGCGGCTTCGACAACATTGCCGTCAACCACTTCCGCTTCGAAACCCTGTTCGGCAATGGCACCGCCATCACCGGCGTACAGCTGACGAGCAATGGCATCGCCGGCCTGGACGCGTCACGGCTGAGCTTCACCGCTCACAGCGTGCAGATCGACATGCGCGGCCTGCCACTGGCGAGCCAGGCCTTCTTCCAGCTCGACCTGCAGACGGCGCCCGTGCCCGAGCCGGCCAGCGCCGCGCTGCTGTTGGGCGGTCTCGCGCTTTTGCTTGCCCGGCGCCGCGCATGAGCGCATCGGGATAATGCGGCCCAATGATGGCCTGCCCTATCCTGACTCCGTGACCTCCCCCGCTTCTGACGGCCTCGTCCTGCGCGACGGCCCCGCGCTGCCGCCGCTGTCCCATTTCAAGCTTGCCGCCTTCGACATGGATTCGACGCTGATCAGCATCGAGTGCATCGACGAGATCGCCGCACTGGCCGGCAAGGGCTCCGAAGTCGCCGCCATCACCGAAGCGGCGATGCGGGGCGAGATCACCGACTTCAAGGACAGCCTGCGCCGCCGCCTGGCCCTGCTCGCGGGCGTGCCGGCGACCGTGCTGGACCGCGTGCTGGCCGAGCGGCTGACGTTCAACCCCGGTGCGCGCGAGCTGTGCGCGGCGTTGAAGGCGGCCGGGCTCAAGCTCGTGCTCGTCTCCGGCGGCTTCACCTTCTTCACGCGCTTCGTCGCGGCCGAGCTGGGCATGGACTTCGTGCGCAGCAACGAGCTGGAGATCGTCGATGGTGCCCTCACCGGCCGCGTCGTCATGCAGGACTGGGGCGACATCTGCGACGGCGAGCAAAAGCGCCTGATGCTGCTGCAGAGCTGCGAGTCAGTTGGCTGCCGGCCCGACCAATCAATAGCCGTTGGCGACGGCGCCAACGACCTGCCCATGATGGGCGCGGCAGGCCTGTCGGTGGCCTATCACGCCAAGCCCAAGGTGCGCGAGCAGGCACGCATTGCCATCAACACAGGCGGCCTGGAGCGGCTGCTGGAGCTGCTCAGACCGTGAGGCGGCTGGCGGCGCTGCTGCTGGCCACCGTGCTCGCGGGCACGGCGACGGGGCAGCCGCTGCCTTCACCACCCCCGCTGCGATTCGTTGCGGCCACCAACAACGCCCTGCCCATCGCCGAGTTCGACGCTAACGGGCGCCTGGTCGGCGGCATGGTCAAGGATCTGGGCGAGCTGATTGCAGCCGGCCTGGACCGCCCGGTCAGTTTTGTGCCGATGGCGGGCAAGCGTGTCAGCGCCGCGCTGCTGGCCGGCGAGGCCGACGCCGTCTGCTTCGTGCTGCCGGAATGGCTGCAGGGCGACTTCCGCTGGACGCGCGGCCTCATTCCCGATGCCAGCCTCGTCGCAGCCCATGCCGACGCCCCGGCGCTCAAGACGCTGGAGCAGGTCGCCGGCCAGCCCCTGGGCACGGTGCAGGGCTACAGCTATCCGCGGGCAGAGCAGGCGCTGGGCAAATGGTTCAGGCGCAGCGACGTGCCCAGCATGGCGGCCAACCTGCGGCGGCTGGCCGCGGGCAAGGTGCGGTATGCGCTGGTGGAGAAAACCTCGCTGCAGTTCTTCCTGCACGAGCAGCCGAACGCGCCGGTGCGCATCGCCTGGGTCATCAATCAGTTCGACGCGCGCTGCGCCTTCTCGCCACGCTCGGGTGTGCCCTTCGCCGAGCTGGCCTCGGTGCTGGACCGCCTCGTCAGCGACGGCAGCGTGGAGCGGGTGCTCGCACGCTACCGCTGATCAGCCCCGCAGGCGCCGGCGCGCCACGCCACCCATGACGGCCAGGCCAGCCAGCATCAACGCGTAGCTCTCGGGTTCGGGCACGGCCGTGACGGCCAGCACGTCGGCGACGATGGGCGTCGAGTTGGACCCGGCGACGGTCGTCCAGTTGGCGTTCACGGCCAGGGCTGACTTCAGTTGCGCCACCGAGCTGAAAGGCGCGTCGTTGGTCGTGACCTGCGCCGTGAACTGCGTGTAGCGCGTCGCCGTCGCGGCGTCGACCTTGTACTCGCGCAGTTGGATGCCGGAAAGGCCGGTCGCGGCAGTGGGATTGTCGGACGAGGTGTAGGTGCCGCGGTTGGAAAGTGCGCCCAGGAAGGTGATGGCCGAGGCTTGGTAGTTCGTCGCATAGGACGCGGCCTGGAAGGCGTAGAGGATGTCGCCGCCGCTGGAGATGTTGGACGCGCCGCCGTTCAGGTTGACGACCACGCCGTTGGCAGTGCCGCCGGCCGTGCCGGACTTGGCCGCGTACTGGCCGTTGACGCCCGTGCCCAGCAGCGCCACCGACGTACCTGCATTCACCTTGGCGCTGGCCGTCCAGGACCAGAAGGTCTCTGCCGTCGTCGAGAACACGCCGGCGGCCGGCGTCGTCTGCAGCACGTTGGTGTCGGTGAAGTAGATCGTCGTGCCCGCGGCGATGTCGACGAAGCTGACGAAGGACCAGCCGCCGACCGTCGTGTTGCCATTCACGCCGGTGAAGGCGAATTGGGTGTTGCTCAGCGAGGTGCCGGCAGCCTGGACGGTGCCGATGGAAGCGGCCAGGGCGATYAGGGTCAGGGACTTGTTCATGGATGGTCTCCGTTGTGTTGTCGTGGTTGGAATCAGCGGGCGCGCCGGCGTCCGACGGCCAGGGTCAGCAAGCCGCCCAGGGCCAGCAGGGCCGAGCCCGGCTCGGGAACGGGGGCGGCGGCGAGCACGAGGTTGTCGAGCGACACGCCGTAGTAGCTGTCGCGGTTGGTCAGCGAGAAGCCGGCGATGTCGGCCGCCCCGCCCGTGCGTGCGAAGGCATAGCGGCCATCGCTGCGGCCGCTCAGATCAACGGCCTGGATGAGGCTGCCGTCGGTGCGGTACAGGCTCAGCGTGATCGCGCCGCCGTCGGCATCGCGCAGCTGCAAGCCCAGGGCCGACACGGGCGAGGCGAAGCGGGCCGAGATCGCGCCGAAGCCGTCGGCCGCGCCGGCCTGCGGGCCGACGCCGAACAGGGCCAGGCCGTCGGCGTCACCATAGTTGTAGGCGCCGAGGTTGGCGCCGGCTGCGCCGGCCAGCAGCGTCAGGCCCACGCTGGGCGCGCCGATGCTGAGGTCGTCGAACCAATCCTGCGCCACTGCGCCCGGCCGAGGCGCCTTGGCCACGGCCAACTCCTGGCCGGCGAAACGCTCGCCGAACTGCATGCC
>NZ_JBFULE010000299.1:0-5991 GCF_056400485.1 Roseateles sp. P5_B10 | reverse complement strand
CAGCAGTCCTGGCGCGCCGCGAGCTGCAGGCCCAGGCCTTTGACGGCCATGCGCCAGTACAGCCGGCCGGGCAGGGCCGAGGCATCACGGCTGCCGGTGCCGCCGGTCAGCACCAGCACGCCCGAGCCATTCCAGACGCTGCCGCGCGTGTCGACGATGAGCAGGTGGTCGTTGCTGGCCGAGGCCAGCGCGCGTGCCAGCCAGCTCGCCGGCGCAAAGACGATGAGCGCGGCGAGGATGCCGATCAGGGCGCCGCCCACGGCCCAGCGCCGGGGCGTGCGGTGGCGCACCGCACGGCCGCCATAGCTGCCGCTGCCCAGCACCGAGTCCGACATTTGCTGCGTCGTGTGGCCGCTGCGCTTCTTGAACAAGGCCATCAGGCGCCTCCCAGGCTCAGCACCAGCGTGCCGGCATAGCCCTTGGGGCCGCGCGTCAGCTGAGCTTCGACGGGCCGGGCCCGCGCTGCCGAGCGCACCTCGCCCAGCCAGCCCTGCAGCAGCTCGGGTGCGACGCCGGTGAGCGTGACGACGGCGCGGTCGCCCGTGAGGTTCAGGCGGGCTGCGGCGCCCAGGTGTTCGACGGAGGCCTTCAATGCGGCCTGGGCCTGGTCGGGCGGCACCGGCGGCGCCGCGCGCAGCGCCTGGGCCTCCTGGGCCTGGGCCTGCATCTGCTGCAGTTGCAGCTCCAGCCGGTCCAGTTCGGTGGGCGCTGTCTTCAGCGTTCGCAGGGCCGGCGCGAGCAGCACGCTCCAGGCCAGCAGCAGGCCGAGCAGCAGGCCGATGGCACCCACGGCTAAGCGTTCGCGTTCGCCCAGGGCTTGCCAGTGCGCGAGCGCCTGGGCCTTGGCCTGGCCGAGTTGGGCGGAGAGGCCGTCGCCGGCGCYGGAATTGAAGCGGGCCATCAGGGGCGTCCTTGCGCGTTGGTGCGGCTGATGGTCAGCTTGCCCTCGCTGGCGTCCAGCTGCCAGCCTTCGCTGCGCAGCTGATTGCGGAAATTGTCGATCTGGGGCTGGGCCCAGCCCTGTGCCGACACCGTGAGGCGGCCGGGCTCGAAGGCCAGCGCATCAGTCGGCGGGCGGTCGGCCGGCCAGGCCATGGCAGCGGCCGCGAGCAGGGCTTCGAGGTCCTGCTCGCCGACGCTGCCGGCGCTGGCGCGCAGCAGGTCGAGCTGCTTTTGCATCTGCACCGGCGCGTCGAGGATGGCTCGCACCTGCGGGAAAGCGCCGGTCAGCGTTGTCGTGACCGCCTCGCGTCGCGCCGCCACCTCGCGATGCTGGTGCCAGGCCCACAGGTTGAGGCCCAGCAGCTGAACGATGGCCAGGCCGGCGAGGCCGTAGCGCACCGGCTGCCAGGGCTTGCGCATCAGCCCGCGGCTGAGAAGGCGCAGGGCGCGCACGCCACGGGCGCGGGGCGCGAGGTCGAACTGGCGGAAATCCCAGGCGTTGTCGACGACGGCCAGCCCCCGCTGCGTCGGCGTCTGCACGGTGACCGTCGTGCCCAGCCAGCGCTCGGCCACTGTCGCCACAGCTGGCGTGGCCGTCCACTGCGCGGCATGCACGAGGCCAGGCGGGAAGAGCTGGCGCGCCAGGCCGCCTTCCAGCGGCAGGGTGGYGACGCCGTCGACATGGCTCCAGCGCAGCGCGACGCCGGCGCCATTGGCTTCAAAGAAATGGCCGCGCGGCAATTCGTCGGGCCAGGACAGCGGTGCGACGCGATCGATGAAGATATGGGCCGCTTCGAGCTGGGCCAGATGCTCGGCCAGCCAGGGGCGCGACGTGACGGCGATCCAGGCCGTGTCGCCGCCCAGGGCGTCGGGCTCGACCGCAAAGTGCAKGGTGTCGGGCTCGTCGAGCAGGGCCTCCTCAAGCTTGCCGGCGAGGGCAGCGCGCATCTGGCGGCCGGCGCGCGGCAGTTCGACGCGGCGCCAGGCCACATCGGACTCGTTGACGACGGCGATGACGCTGTCCGCCGCCGGCAGGCCACCCGGCGCGGCACGGCCCTCGGCGGTGATCTGGCGGCCATCCGGCGTCAGTGCGTAGTCGTACTCGCGCACCGCGTTGGCGCGCGGCAGCTCGGCCGCGGCGGACGCGGCTTTGCCCAGGGCGCGCAGGCGCGTCCGTGGGGGCAGGAACAGCAGCAGGGTGCTCATTGGGAGATCAGGGGCGGCGCATTCTAGGAGGGGCGGCTGCCTTCCCGGCCCGGGCGCCAAGCCGCCGGTGAAAGTCTGTAGCCGGGTTCGAGTTCAAGGAATCACTGATCCAGCAGCTGGTTGATGCGCTCGCGGGCGAGGACGTCCATGCTCAGGTTGTTGCGAAAGATCAGCGAGCGCTGTTCGAGCTGACGCTCGTCAAGGCGCAGCCGGCCGGTGACGATGAAGTAGGACGAATCCACCGACGCCCGGTTGCCGCTGAGGTCGACAGCGGCGGGCAGGAAATTCTTGGCGTCGTCGACGTTCTGTAGCGGCTGGGCCTTGCGGCCCTGCACCAGGCGCTCGGCCGAGGCGAGGTCGACGCCCTCGAACAGCGCTGCGATGACTTCGCGCGGCGCGGTGTTCAAGTTGACCGGCGTGGGCTTGGGCAGCAGCACCACATAGGGCTGCAGGCGCTTGAGGGTGTCGGCGTCCAGGCCCAGCCAGGCGAGCTGGTCCAGGCCGGCCGGCTGCAGGGGGCCGGACTCGCTGATGGCCGCATCGCTCGCAGGCGCGCCGGGCCCGCTGGCGGCGCTGGCCGGCGCCGGGAAAGCGCTCCGCAGGCCGGTGACGATGACGGCAGCCGCGCCGGGCGCCGCGTTGACCTGGCTGCACAGCCGCTCCAGCACGCGCTGCTCCAACTCCGGCACCTTTGCACCGCCGAGCAGTGCGCGCAGGTTGTAGCGGCTCTGCGCGTCCTCGATGGTGCCGGACAGGAAGGCCTCGGGGCCGTCGTCGTCGCTGGCCGCCGTTCGGTCGGCAGCCAGGAAGGTGGACAGCCGCGCCTCGGCCAGCGGCACGGCCCAGGGCTCGCCGAGGTGGTCGATCTTCTTCCCCTGCTGGCCGTTGCCTCGGGCGTCCTCTTTCAGAATCAGGCGAGCCCAGTCCAGCGCGCCCTGCAGGATCCAGGCGCTCTGCGCGCGGGCGCGGTCGGCGGCTTCGATCTGCACGGCGCGGTACTGCTGCCAGACCATGCCGGCGGCGAGGCTGGCAATCAGCGTGACGATGATCATGGCCGTCAGCAAGGCGGCGCCGCTCTGACGAGTCTTCATCGAACGGTCACTTCCAGCTCGCGCGTCAGCGTGCCAGTCAGGCCGCTGCCCTCGGCGAACTGCATAGCCACGCGCAGGCCGGCGGGCGGCTGGGTCGGCGTCTTGGGGTTGACGGGGCCGGCGTTGTCGTTGCCGTTGCCGCCGGTGGACTGGCAGTTGCTCCAGGCATTGCCCCAGTAGCAATAGAACTGCCAGCCGGCCACCCCGTCGAATGCGCGCAGCGCCGGGTTGCGCTGGTCCAGTTGCTGCAGGCCGCGCTGGCGCTGGTCTTCGAGATCCTGCACGGTACGCTGCGCCGGGCTTTCCCATCGCCATAGGCTGCCTTCGCGCAGGGTCCAGACGACGACCTGCAAACCGGTCGGCGCCTGGCGGGTCAGCACGAGGTTGCCGCCGTCGAAAGCGATGGGTTGCACGGTGCTGTGGCTGTCCTGCAAGGCGTGCAGGTCGACCTCCCACTGCGCCAGCACGGTCTGCAGCCGGGCGGTCTGGGCCAGGTGGGCCTGGGCGATCTCGCGGCTTCTCACGAGGGCGTCGATGCCGCGCCAAGCCATGGCCGCCATCGTCGCCATGACGACCAGGGCGACGAGCACCTCGACGAGGGTGAAGCCGCGCACCTTCATCAGAACTTGCCCATGATGGTGCTCAGGCTGAGCACGGGGCGGCCCTGGTCGTCGGTGACGTCGGCGTCGACGCGGCGGAACAGTGGGTTGGGCGTCGGGCTGACCCTGAGCTTGCCGCCATAGCTGCGGCCGAGCTGCTCGCAGCTGAAGGGCGATTCGCCGATGTCGGGAAACTGCTGCGTCAAGCGCAATTCGGTCAACAGGTTCTCGGCGCACCATTGGCCAGCGCTGACCTGGGCCAGGCGCTCGGCGTTGTTGGTCAGCGCCCCGGCAGCCTTGATGCCGGCGCCCAGCGCGATGGCGACGATGACCAGGGCGACGAGGACCTCGATCAACGTGAAGCCGCGCTGGTCATGCACGGGATTCATTGCGGCGTGACGATGTCAAAGGCGGCCAGGCCATCGGTGGCCAGCACGAGTTGCTGGCTGCCGAGCTGCAGGCGCAGGCGCTGGGCGGGGATGACGGGTTCGGGGCCGAGCCTCAGGCCAGGGTTGGTGGCGGTCGCGTTCTCGATCAGCACGGCCACCGGCTCGCCGAGCCAGCGCGTCGGCAGCTGGATGGTGCGGGGCAGGCCTTCGAAGCGGAAGTCGTCACCGGTCTTGATGCCCTTGGGGATCCAGCGCACGTCCAGGCCCGACGCGCGGCTCTCGGCACGCGCCGTCTCAAGCAGCGCGGCCAGGCGCTGGGCTTCGCGCTGCAGCTGCAACTCGGCGGGGTCGCGCAGGGCCAGCGTGATCGTGGCGCTGGTGATCGCGATCAGTGCGACGACGACCAGCAGCTCGATGAGCGTGAAGCCCCTGGGCTTACTGCCAGGAACCGATGTCCGCGTCACGGCCCTCGCCGCCGGCGCGGCCGTCGGCGCCAAAGCTGTAGATATCAACCTCGCCCTTCACGCCGGGATTGGCGTACTGGTAGGGGTGGCCCCAGGGGTCGTTGGGCAGCTTGTCGAGATAGGGCTTCCAGTTCGGCGGCGGGTTGCCGGCCGTGGGCTTGTGCACGAGGGCGTCCAGGCCCTGCTCTGAGCTCGGATAGCGCTGGTTGTCCAGCTTGTAGATCTTGAGCGCCTGCATCAGGTTGTTGACGTCGGTGCGGGCGGCGGTGACGCGGGCGTCTTCGGCGCGGTCCAGCACGTTGGGCACGACGAGGGCCGCGAGCACGCCGATGATGACGAGCACGACCAACAGTTCGATCAGCGTGAAGCCGCGGGCAACGGAGCCGGTGAGGGAGGAGCGACGCATGTCTGGGGGCGTGGAAGCGCTGAGCTGCGGTGAGCGGGCCATCATAATGGGCCATGCTTGCTCGAACGATGGCGTTTACGGTGTGGCTGCTGCTCGGCGGCTCGGTGGCTTACTGGAGCCTGCAACTGCTCGCACGGCCGCTGCCCATGCCGGCTTCGGTGCTGCCGGCCGGTGAGGGTCGTGGGGGGGCGGTGGACCTGAGCCGGCTGCTCGGCGTGACGGCGCCCGAGGCGGTGCCCGAGCCCGAGGTCGCGGCATCGACGCGGTTGCGCCTGCTGGGTGTTGTCGCGCCCAAGAACGCGAAGGCGGCCGAGGCCGGCGAGGGCGTCGCGCTGATCGAGGTGGACGGCGTGGCGCGCACGGTGCGCGTCGGCGCAGTGGTCGACGGCGAGTTGCGCCTGCTGCGCGTGGACGTGCGCAGCGCCAGCCTGGGCCGCATCGGCCAGGCGCCCAGCCAGGTCTTGCAGATCAGCCCGCCGGCCGCTGCGGCCACGGGCGCGCTGCCGCCGGCTGCGCCATCTCCGGTGGTGCTGGGCGGCAATCCGAACGGCAACCCCAATGCCGCGCCCAATGAACGGGGCCTGCCGCGGCGCGCCAATGTGCCGCCGCCCGTGCCGGCCACCTATGGCGCGGCGCCGGCAAATCAGGCCTCGCCGCCGACGCGCGAGGAGCAGCAGCGCTGACCTGGCGTTAGGCGCCCAGCGTCGGGACGTGGGCGCTGGGGTCGGGGCGGGCCGCGACGCGGGCTTCGGCGACCTCGTGCAGATCGGTCAGCAGAGCGGCGGCGGCGCGGATCATCGGCCAGGCCAGGGCCGCGCCGGTGCCGTCGGCGCTGTCCATGCCCAGTTCAAGCAAGGCGGAGGCATGGAACAGGGCCAGCGCTTCATCCAGGCC